>NZ_CDRRQK010000014.1:0-82191 GCF_977044405.1 Dorea sp. | reverse complement strand
GTTAGAGAGCCTGGATTCCCGTTAACAGAAAGCAAATCCACTGTTTGAGCCAACAGGCGAGTTTGGGTTTGCTTTCTGTTGCTTTTAGGGAATTCAGGCTCTCTTACTACTTCTTGCTTCATGGAGTTGCGAACCAGATCTTATACCAAGGCATACGCAAGGACCGGGAATCCAACCCAAATTAATGTATTAAACAGCAAAAAACTTCTTCTCCCCGGCACGTTTTAATACTTCCTCTATCTTCTGATTCTGCCTTCCGATCACGACTCCCGCATTGATCACTTTTCCACACCGTTCCATAACATCCATTGCTTTTTTTACTGCTGCATCTGACACTGGTTCATATGGCTTTTCCTCTATGATTTCAGCTGCTAAAAGTTTCGCCAGCTGGTAGTCTGTCTCACCCGGATACAGGATTCCTGCTGCAAATGGAATTCCTGCTTTTTGGAGTTTCCGGTAAACCGGAATACCGTTTCCGCAGGATGATAATACCAGAACTTCCGGTTTTCCCTCGACTTTTGGCAGTTCTATGCTTCCAAAACACGGATCGTAAAAGCCGTTATCTATCTCATAGATCTCCCGGATTTTTTCTGATGTAAAGATTTCTTCCGGCGTCCCGTAACCGGCTACCCGGTCACCTTTTACGCACAGGATCTTATCCGACATCTTCTGTGCCAGATCAATCTCATGTAAGGATAAAATGACTGTAATTCCTTTTTCTTTTGCCATGTTTCTCAATATTCCAAGCAGCTCCAGTTTATAGCGGATATCAAGAAATGATGTCGGCTCATCCAGGATCATGATCTCCGGTTCCTGGCAGATGGCTCTTGCGAGCAGTACACGCTGTCTCTGTCCGTCGCTGATTTCCTGAAAATTACGGCTTCCAAGTTCCTGTGCATGCACGGCTTCCATTGCCTGATCTACTTTTAATTCATCCTCTTTTGATAAGATTCCAAGTCTTCCCGTGTATGGATATCTTCCCGTTGCCACCACATCATGACACGTCATAAGCTCCGGCTTCAGACGCTCCGTCAATACCACTGCAATCTTTGTTGCCATATCTTTGTAGGACATTTTCTGTAATTCTTCATTTTCTACATAGACAGAACCGCTGATTGTCTTAAGCTGTCTGGTGATGCTCTTTAATATCGTAGATTTGCCGGCTCCGTTTGGACCGATCAGTGTTACGATTTTTCCTTTTTCGATGCCGATATTGATATCTCTGATCAATGGTTCTCCCCGGTATCCAACCGCAAGTTCTTTTAATTCTACATAATAATCTGCCATTTTACTTTCCTCTCTGTCCACGGACCATCATATATATCACAACCGGAGCTCCAAATATAGATGTCACAGTACTGATATTTAATTCCATCGGGGCAAATGCCATTCTTGCGATCAGATCACAGATCATGCAGAATACCGCACCCCCTATAAAAGTTCCCGGAATCACTACCAGCGGCTTTGATGTCTTCAGTGCATGCTTCACAAGATACGGAACTGCAATTCCAACGAATGAGATAGGTCCCGCAAATGCTGTTACACATGCGGATAATATACTCGATAAAAGAATCAGCGCCACACGGAAAAAGCGGATATTCACCCCCATGCTCTGTGCATATGCTTCTCCCAGCTGATATGCACCGACCGGCTTAGACAGTAACACTGTTAAAACTACCGTAACTCCCACCACGATCAGGGCCACCTCTACATTGCTCCAGTTCATGCCCGAAAAACTCCCCTGTGACCAGCCATGAAGATTTACAATATCCGAATCTTCTGCAAATGTCACGATAAAATCCGTAATTGCAGAACAGATATAGCCAATCATAATCCCACCGACCAGAAGTGTCGCCATATGATGCATTTTCTTAGACAGAAGCAAAATGAACCCCGTTGAAATGAGTGCTCCTGCAAATGCCGCTATGATCAGCGTATATGATGACACGAAGGAATATCTTTCCAGGAAAAATATCATCACAAGTGCTACCATCATCTTTGCCCCGGAAGAAATTCCAAGCACGAACGGTCCTGCGATTGGATTTGCAAAAAATGTCTGTAATAAGAATCCAGACAAAGACAAGGCACCACCCAGGATTGCCGCCATCAACACTCTCGGGAGCCTGATCTTCCAGATAATATTCGCCTCTGTACCTTCTCCGCCTCTTCTTGCCAGAATTTTCAGGATCTCCGGTACTGAGATATCTACATTCCCTGTATTAATATTTAAAACCGTCACCACACAAAATGCCGCTGCCAGCACCACAAATACCGCAAAATACCTCGATCTTCGTCTAAGTATTTCTGCCTGAAAGCGGCTTTCTGTCCCGTTTTTCTTTTTTACCTGTACTTTTTTTTCTTCATGATTCTCTTTTTTTCTCATATCTTCTAATCTTTCTACAAAAAAATCAGATGAACCTTTCACCGCCCACCTGATTTTCATTATACGTTATTCTGTCACCTGATACAAGAATGTCATCTCCGATGGATCGCCATCCGTCAGCATCAGATGAATATCTGTAATCAGATTGCCCACGATATCAGTGGCCTGATACAGAGATTTTCCTGTACACCAGACATTTCCATTCTTTACTGCTTTAAAATCTGCAAATAATTCATTCTTAGCGGTCAGTTCCTGTACCGACTGGATCGGGTTGTCAATCGTCGCATTATAGATCAGATAATCCGCATCCTTCGCCTTCGAATAGAATTCTTCCATGGACAGATTCACAGAAGAGCTCTTGCTTTCGGTATTCTTCAAATCCTTAAAAATATACTTGCCGCCTGCAATCTCTATCATCTTCGGAATATAGTCTTTACTGCTTCGTACCACAACGGTTCCATCTGTACTTACGAAGAAATATGCAACCGTCTTGCCTGTATTTTTAAAGTCCTTCAGTTCTTCAATAATTTCCGCCTGCTCTTCAAAGAATGTATCTGCCGCGTCTTCTTTATTCAGCATCGCCGCATACGCTTTGATCCACTCTGTTCTTCCAAGCGGATGGCCTTCGTAACTGGAACGGTCAATAAAAACCGGGATGTCCAGATCTTCGATCATCTCCTGTACCTTTGGCGTATGAAGAATCATCGTAGATTCAATGGCAAGATCACAATCCTCTTTAATCAGCATCTCATAATCCGGTTCACTGTATTTTCCGGCAAAGAGGATATCACCTGCTTCCATTGCTTCTTTTGCATGCTCTATATACCAGTCAGAAGCCTGTGCCCCCGACATCCGTATATGATCCAGACCATCTATCGAGTCAAATAATGCCATTGCCGACGTTGCTGCCAGATAAATATGATCCAGCGGCTGCTTTAAAACTATGATATCCCCGTCCAGGCCTTTTGGTGCTTTCTTTCCTTCCGGGACGATCAGATACTGTCTGTCATCTTTGACATCCAGAAGTTTATAGCCGCCTTTATAATAGAAGACATTGAATTCTGTCGCATATGTAAGGTTCATGGTCTTCTGATATTCCAGTCCTTCTATTTCCGGTGCTTTTTCTTTATTGGAAGTGCTCTTATTTGAAGAACTTTTTTTTGCACTATCTTCTGTCTGTGTCTCTTTTGACACTCCGGATGCCTGACCGCTTCCGCATCCGGTCAGTGTCCCGGATGCAAGTAGCAATGTACTTAACAACACACACAGTGCCCTGTATCTTTTTTGCTTCATCTTTTTCTCCACTTTATCCCCATAAGTTTTCATGTTCTATATTCAGAATCTGTCGTGAAAATGCTTTCTACCAAATACACATCTCTATTTACTTCTTTGTGGATTCTTCATCAACCTCTGTTACATGCTCTGGCATCCAAGAAGCACTTCATATACTTTTTCCCATTCCTGTTTTGCCTGTTTGCCTTTTTCATCTTTGGAACGGTCTACAATTACCGGTATTTTCAGCATCGTCATCTTTTCTGTCATCTTCTGATAACTTGTCATTTTCTTTTTGACTGCTTTTTTGCTGCTTCCTTCTTTTGGCAGAATGCCCGATGAAACAATTGCAAGATCACTCTGTGCTTTTACCAGCTTTTTATAATCCAGCTTTCCGGAAGTTCCTGCGTAGAGGACTTCTTTTTCTTTCATCTTACCTTTTATGGTATCGTTCTTGCATTTTTTTGCTTTCATACCGACTGCCGATACACGTTCTGTCTGATTCAGCTTTTCTAATATAGAAAGCACATGGTTCGTTCCGGCATAGATGCTCTTTGTATCCGGGCGCAATACGATAACTTCTTTATCGAGTCCTGCCGGAATCTCTGCATTTTCAGGAACGATCAGGTATTTTACAACCTGTGCCTGATAAAGATCTGCCTGTTCCTGCTCTGCAGGATTCAAGCCGTTTGCTGTACTGTTTTTCTTTTTCTTTTTCTTAGTATTCTTCTTCGATGTTTTCTTAGATTTTTTCGTAGTCTTCTTAGCTGTTCCGGATGTTTTTTCCGTCTTCTGGCTTTCTACCGCTTCCGTACGGCCCGTTCCCTGACTTAAATCAATCTCAAGCAATGTAATTCCCTGATCATAATTATAGATTTTAAAATATTTTGCATGTTCCACTTTTGTCTCAGACTGATACTCAAGACCGATGATCTGTGGTGCTTCTTCATCCAGCTTCTGGTTCACTGCTGCTGATTTTTTACTTCCGTCTGCGTTCGTTCCTGCTCCTATTACGGTAACATTTTTTCCGGCTGTTGCTTCTTTTCCGCCTGTCGCTGCCGCTGCCAGATATACGAAGATACTGTACTGGATTTCATGAGGTGTTGACATTGCTGTCGTCATACCAATGATTGTATTGTTCTTATTCAGCGCCACCGGAATTACAAATGTTGTGGATCTTGCACCTTTTTCGCTTGGATAGTATGTATTTCCATTGGCCTTTACATACTGATAATGCTGACTGCTGAATACCAGTGTTGCATATGCCTGCCCGCCTGTTACAGTAACCTTGCTGCAACTAATGCTTACCTTTCCTGTTCCACCTGACCATGAAAAACTGTCTGGTGTGTATACACCATCTTTTAATCCAGTCGAACTATTGACCTGTACCGTTGATTTATTCAGATCTGCTTCTGATTTTGATACAGTATCCGGCTGGCCATTATTCACACTGCTTCCTGCGCTGTTTCCGCTTCCGTTATTTCCAGAGCCTGCATTTCCACTTCCATTCGAACCCGTATTTCCATTTCCTGTACCTCCATTTCCAGGAGTCAGTGTTCCGTTTCCATTTCCAGATCCGCCAGGATTTAAAGAGCCGTTTCCATTACCGGATCCATTGTCGGAGATTTTTTTCATTCCCTCTGAATAAAAGGTCAGTGTTCTGGTATCCCATTTATTACTTTTCGTTGTATGGACTACTATATCCATTGTCTTATCCAGTTCTTCTACCGGAATTTTAAATGTATACTGTTCTGCCAGCAGATTCTCCGGAAGGATCCAATGTGCCTCATCATTTGGTGCATCTTCGATACTTCCAAGATAGAGACGGTTATATCCCTGCCCACTCAACGTAACGGATGCCGACATCTGTCCATTCTGTACCTGCATTGTACAGCTTACGACGCGGAACATCTTACCGCCTGCTTCTGCATTTACTTCATAAATTCCATCTTCAATAATTCTTCTTGCAGATTCTGATGAAAATGTAAGCGTTCTGTCATACCACTGATCTTTTCTTATAGAATGTGCAGCAACGGCAATCTCTTTATCCAGACTTTCTACCGGGATTCTATATGTGTAGTTTCCTTCTGCATCCGCTGCATAATGAATGCACTGTGCATCTGTTGCCTGCGCTGCTTCTTCTGCAGTCCCCATGTATAACTTATCGTATCCGGTACCGCTTAATGTAATCACTGCATACATTTTACCGTTTTCTGATGTCAGTATACAATTTGTTACTTTGAACATTGTACTGCTGGATGTTACATCTACATGATAGCTTCCGTCTGTCAGTACTATTTCTTCCGGATCAGACGGTCCTGGTTCCGATGGGTCTGCCGGGTCTGTCGTTCCCGGATTGGATGGCTCTGACGGATCTGTTGTTCCCGGTTCTGACGGAACTGGTCCGGTTGGTTCTTTTCCTTCTGAAAGCTTTACATTCAGACTATACTGCGTATAAGATCCCATCTTTTCTACATAACCTACAACCGCCATCTCTTTATTCAGATCTACCGGGATATCAAATGCACTGGTTCCTTCTGCACTGTCAGCTCTTTTCTCATATTCCTGAATGGTTCCTGCAACATTTATCCATATTTTTGGATAACCGTCACTTGAAAATATAACTCTTGCAGTTGCTTTTCCATCTTTTACCGTAATGCTCTCACATGTGATCGAAGTTCTCTTAGAACCACCGATTGCCGCCTCATCCGACTGATATACACCATCTTTAAAGCTTCCTGCTTCTGCCGTAATCTCCGGAAGTTTTGCCAGTGCTTCCTGCTTCTTTGCATCTGCTTCCGAATTATCAGCTTCGTTTGCATCTGCTCCGGCTTCTGTCTGATCTGCTCCGTTCTCCACCTGCCCGGAGAGATTTCCAGTCTGTGTAGCAGCGTTTTCATTTGCATCTGCATTGTTCTGTACATTATCAGCGCCAGATGCATCGTTTACCGTATTCTGTTCCTGACTGTTCTGATCTGCTGTCTGAACTTCTGACTCCTGTGCTTCTGATGCAGAGTCTGCCGCCTGTGTTGTCTCTGTCTGCTGGTCTGCCTGTATTTCTTCTGCATATACACCCGGCACTGGTGTTAATGTCATTGACGCTGCTATAAAAAGCGCCAGAAAACGTTTTGAATTGTGTTTCATAATACTTTCTTCCTCTTTGGATACATATTTAATTAGGCGCAAAAAAACCCTCCCACGAAATAAATACATTTTCGTAAAAGGGTATAAAATCACCATACATACTGGCAATCTATGTACAACCAATTACTCGTGGTCCGGAATTTCTTCCATGTACACTACAGGCAGGTCTCCTGACTTACAGATCTTTACAGCAAATCTTAAGTCTTCCCGTAATACCAGTGACTTTTGAATTCTTTCATGATTTTCTCTGATTTGCTGCTCCCTGCTTACAGTGACGAGTTCGCACAGGACTTTCACCTGTTTCCCTTTTCACCGGCCCGGACCTTTGTATGTCTGATAAGACTCCTTCATATCATCCGGCCGACACCTGCAGTTTGTCATTCATTTTTATTCTTTTCCTGTCAACGATACCACATGTCCGGAAAAAATGCAATCTCCAGAGCATGTCTGAAAATGCTTTCTTCAAGATATGTACCACGCTCCAGAGTGTGTCTGAAAAATCTTTCCTGCAATCTAGCCAAGATTCTGTTTCTGGACCGTTTCTTTTGCCTGATACTTTTCAAAGGAATGAAGTATTTCCTCTTCATTTTCTCCCTCGATAACCAATATCATCTTCTTTCCTAATGTAACGGTCATCATCCCCATCACAGACTTTCCATCGATGATGAGTTTGTGAGCCACATCCTCAATCAGTGTATCTGCCTCTGTCCTCTGACACATACGCGAAAATTCTACAAGCTGCTCTGGTGTCTGGAATTCTACATTCATCTTTACCATTTTTTATGTCTCCTTTCGTGTGTATGAACCATTTCTTTTGTACCGGCTCTTTTAAGACCCTTTCCATAAAAAATATAAGTCAGTATACTACGTTTTGTCTTTTGTGGGAATATATTTTTTTATTTCTTAGCATTGTCTTTTCGCTCCAGATATATTATACTTAGTTG
Organism: Dorea sp.; assembly: GCF_977044405.1. NCBI lineage: Bacteria > Bacillati > Bacillota > Clostridia > Lachnospirales > Lachnospiraceae > Dorea > Dorea sp. The sequence continues at coordinate 74,448 of NZ_CDRRQK010000014.1, read as the reverse complement.
ACATTTATGATATAGTAATTCATATGTCTATATCATTTTTATATTATGATATCTCAGGAGGCCCCTCATGATTACTTACGATTATTACCGGATTTTTTACCATGTAGCCCAGCATCACAGTTTTACGAAAGCTGCGGAAGTACTTCACAATAACCAGCCTAATATTACACGCTGTATGAACAATCTCGAGACCGAGCTTGGCTGTCATCTGTTCGTACGCTCCAACCGCGGCGTCTCCCTGACGCCGGAAGGCCAGAAGCTTTTTGACCATGTAGCGATTGCATTCGAGCAGCTGGAACTGGGCGAATCCGAACTAAAGCGTGACCAGAGTCTTACAAGCGGCCTGATCTCTATCGGTGTCAGTGAAAATGCGCTCCGTCTCATGCTGCTTTCCAAACTCGAAGCCTTTCACAACCGTTATCCACATGTCCGGTTAAAAATATCCAACCATTCCACGCCACAGGCGATTGCCTCTTTGGAAAGCGGACTGGTAGACTTTGCGGTCGTAACAACTCCGCTCACGATCCAGAAACAGTTCCAGAAAGTCTCTCTTGGCTCTTTCCGGGAAATTCTGATTGCCGGACCGAAGTACCAGGAGTTAACCACACACGTCTGTGCACTGGAAGAACTGGTCAAATATCCTTTTGTCTCTCTGGAAAATAATACCAGTACCAGAGATCTGCATATCCAGTACTTTTCTTCTCATGGTCTGCCGTTCCGTCCGGACCTTGAGGTTACTTCTACCGACCAGTGCCTTGCTATGATCCAGCATAATCTTGGTATTGGCTTTTATCCGGAAAAACTGGCCGAAGGACCTCTGAAACGTGGTGAGATCATACAGATTCATCTAAAAGAATCACTGCCGGCCAGACATATCTGTCTGATCCGGAACAGCTTCAGACCGCAAAGTATCGCCACCCAGAAATTAATCGAGACACTGATCCGCATCTAGCTGCGGGTCAATGTCTCTTTTTTTTGCGCCTCTATATCCATAAACATCAACAAGAAGCTGACGATCAGAAGTCCACAGGATACCCATATCATACGAATTCCGTAATGTGCAGACAGATTTCCGCCAATCCCGGCTCCAACCGCAAACAGAAATATAATTCCAAAATAATACATTGCCTGCCGCAGCTGCTCCGGTCTTCGTTCTCTCAGATAGAATGACAACGCCGCCGTTCCGCTTCGTAAGTTTCCGATACACATCGTACTTGCGTAAGAGAATCCATTTACCTTCCGGAAACTCTGTACCTGCATTGCACAGGCAAAGGATACCAGAACGGTAGCAAGCATATTTCCCTGCTGCGGAATAAATCCGACAATGAACAAAATGATGATCTCTGCCCCCAGGATTCCCTGTCTCCAGTGAATCCGCTTTGCATATTTGTATCTATTCTGGATCTGCTCTGCAATCAGCACCCCCAGTGCAAATGCAAACAGCGGGAATAAATATTTTAACCCTGCCATCCATTTTCCCTTCATAAAGTTCTGACTCATCAGCACAACATTTCCCGTCTGGGCATTCGAAAATACTTCATTCCTCGTATTGTACGTGTACGCATCCTGAAATCCGCCGGACAATGCAAGAAATGCACTGCAGATGAATGCTTCCGACATCTGCTTCCCGGTAAACAGTCTCTCCCATACTCCCATTATGTTCCATCTCCTTCGTATAATCTACGATAACTAAACAGGGGGAATTGTTTCTTAGCATTTCAGCTTCTAAAACCATCCCCCTCAACGGATTATTATACCCAATAACTTTCCGAATGTGAAACGTATATTTAATATGTTGTCTATATGTTTTTTATATACTAATCGTTCCAGACTTCTTCTGCAACTTCTTTTACGAATGCAACTTTTTTCCACTGTTCTTCTTCTGTCATAACATTTCCTTCTTCAGTAGAAGAAAATCCGCATTGCGGACTCAGGCAAAGCTGGTCTTTTGCTACATACTTTTCTGCCTCTTTGATTCTTTCCTTTACTTCTTCTTTATCTTCCAGTTCCGGGAATTTTGATGTGATCAATCCCAGTACAACTTTCTGTTCTTTGATATAACGAAGCGGAGAAAAATCTCCCGATCTTTCTGAATCATACTCCAGGAAGAATCCATCCACATTACAATGTCCAAATAAAGTCTCTGCAACTGGTTCGTATCCACCTGATGAGAACCATGTGGATCTAAAATTACCTCTGCAGATATGCATTGTGATTGTCATATCTTCTGGTTTTGCTTCCAATGCCAAATTGATCATATTTACATAAGATTTTGCAATCTCATCCAGATCAAAGCCTCTCTCTTTATAAATTTTTCTCTTTTCTGCATCACAGAATTCTCCCCATGAAGTATCATCTAACTGAAGGTATCTGCATCCTGCATCATAAAATGCCTGAATTGCCTTCTGATATGCAATTGCAATATCATAATACAGATTTTTCATATCCTGATAACGTTCAATCGGTGTGTACTCTTCTGCACGTACACAACAGATCAGGTGCAGCATAGATGGGGAAGGAATCGTCATCTTACAAAGTGTATCTCCTGCTATACACTTCAGATATTCAAAATGTTCCAGGAATGGATGATTTCCAAAATCAATCTTATCTGTAATCTTAAGTGTTGCTGCTTTTGGCTGATGTCCTTTAAAATGTACAGACCAATGCTCCGCCTTGATTTCCTCTACACCTTCCAGATCTGCAAGGAAATCCAGATGCCAGTATCTTCTTCTGAATTCCCCGTCTGTAACTGCCTGAAGTCCAATCTCTTTTTCCTTTTCTACCAGTTCTTTAATCGCTTTATCTTCTGTCTCTTTTAACTGTTCCTCTGTGATCTTTCCTTCTGCAAGTTCTGCTCTTGCATCCTTAAGATACTCCGGACGTAAAAAACTTCCTACTACGTCATAACGAAATGGTGCCTGTTTACTCATGCTTTATATCCTCCTGTACTTTAGAGCATATCTGAAAAATCTTTTTTCAGACAAATTCCAGCTCGTTTTCTCTGATAAAAAGTATAACTCATCTGTTTTTTTATGTATAATACAAAAAAACAGCAGTTTGTCATAGTTTTAAGCTATAGCAAATTGCTGTTTTTACTATTTTTCCTGCATTCCGCCCGTGTATTTTTTCAGCGCTTCCATATATACCTTCCCGTATCTGCTTAAGCTTACATCCTTACGGACAATTGTCCCAATCCGCATATATTCATCCACCAGAAGTGGTTTCCCTATAATGTTCTCTCCATTAAGTTCTTTACTGATTACTCCAGAGCTTACCGTATATCCATCCAGCCCCACTGCCAGATTGAATAATGTTGCCCTGTCCCTGACTTTGATATTCTTATTCCTGTCCAGTGTACTTAATATTTCTTCCGAAAAATAAAAAGAATTATAATCCCCCTGCTCAAATGACAGGTACGGATATTCTTCCAGATCTTTAAGAGTCAGCACTTCTTTATCTGCCAGAGGATGCTTCGAGCTGATAAATACATGCGGTTTTGCAACAAATAATTCTTCAAATTTCAGATCATTCTGACGGATCAGTTTCATGATGACCGTCTCATTCTGCGACGAAGTATACAGGATCCCAATCTCACTTTTCAATTTTGCCACGTCCTCGATGATCTCATAAGTCTGCGTCTCTCTTAATGTAAAATCATATTTTCTCGCATCAAACTTACGGATCACATCTACAAATGCATTGACCGCAAAAGAATAATGCTGACACGACACAGAGAATCTCGGATTCCGTTCATTTACATTCAGATATCTTTCCTGCATAAGACCGACCTGATCCAGGATCTGTCTTGCATAAGCAAGGAATTCATCTCCCTCAGCAGTAATCGTAACCCCCTTATTCGTACGGTGAAAAATCGTAACCTGCATCTCCTGCTCCAGTTCCCGGATTGCGTTGGTAAGGCTCGGCTGGGAAATGAACAGTTCCTTCGCAGCTTCACTTATGGTTCCTTTTTCCGCTACCATGGTAATATATCTCAATTGCTGCAATGTCATAAGCTTCTTCCCCCTATAACATATAAATCAGCGCATTACAGATACATGCCGCAATATTACTTCCGCCTTTTCTTCCCCTTGCCACAATATACGGTATATCCTCAAGTGTCAGGATCAGTTCTTTGGACTGTACCACATTGACGAATCCTACCGGTACACCGATCACAAGCTCTGGTTTGATCCGTCCGTTTCTGATAAGTTCATACAGATGGATCAATGCTGTCGGTGCATTTCCAATCGCAAAGATTAGTTTTTCGTCCAGTTCACATGCTTTTTCCATACTTGCAACAGCTCTTGTTGTTCCATTCTTTTTTGCAGCCTGCGCCACATCTTCATCCGACATAAAGCAATACACCTGTCCGCCGTACTGTTCCAGTCTTTTTTTGTTGATGCCTGATTTTCCCATCTGTGTGTCTGTCACGATAGACGCTCCATTTCTGATTGCATCCAGCGCCTTTTCCACCGCATGCTCTGAAAATACCAGATTCTTTGCATAATCAAAATCTGCACTTGTATGGATACATCGCTTTGTGATAGGGGCCTGGATATCCGGAAGGAATATTTTCTCCTGCTTCAGTTCCTCTGTGATGATCTCAAAACTTCGTTTTTCAATCTCTGTTGGTAGTACATTTTCGATTTCTATCTTTGTCTGTGTATGATTTTTATCCGTGACATTTTCTATTGTTTCCAATGTGTATGATCTTCCTTTCCTGCGCATCCCTATAATTTCATATATCTGATCCATATCAAGATGATTCCTTAATGTATCTGCCAGCAGATCATACTGACTTTCCTTAAATGTCTTAAGATCCACTCCCTGAATCTCTTCCATCGAAAGTCCCTTCTTTTCTGCCAGCGTTTTTACAATCTCTGTCACCACTTCTTCTTTGTCGAAGATTCCATGAATATAAGTTCCATATGCATTGTCATGGGAAATACCGTCCATTCCTGTTTCTTCCATATCCCCGTGACATACACCATTTCCATTATGCTTCTCTTCCAGCCATCTGGCTGTTTTCGCACTGCCATCCTTCTTTCTGTCTTTCACCGTATCATGAATTTGATTCATTGGACTGCCTTTCAAAAGTCTGGTCTGTCCCATATGGATCTCGTATCCTTCAAACTCCACATTCTGAAGCCCTTCCAGTATCCCTTCCACATGTACGAACCGTCCGTTAATCCTCGTTCTTGTCTTTTCTGTGGTAAATGTAGTCTCTACCGGAAGCAACCCGAATCCTTTCATGCTTCCACCATCTTCCACACCCTCTGGATCACTGAGTGTCTGTCCAAGCATCTGATAACCACCGCAGATTCCCCAGACGACACAGCCTTTTGCATGTGCTTTTAAAATTTTTCCTTCCATTCCGCTCTGTCTTAACCACTTCAGATCTCCCATGGTATTTTTTGTTCCTGGTAAGATGATCATATCCGGTTCTCCAAGCTCTCTTGGATTCTTTACATATCTTAAGTTTACCCCCGGAGCATTTTCAAGCAACATAAAATCCGTAAAATTCGAAATTCTTGGCGTCCGGATCACAGCAATATCTACCAGTCCTATCGCTTCACCAGATACATTTCCACCTTTTCCACCTTCAAAGCGCTCAGTAAGGCTATCCTCATCTTCAATCTCCACCTGCATATACGGAGTCACTCCAACCACCGGGATCTGCCCACGTTCTTCTAACATCATGATTCCCGGATCCAGAATCGTCTTATCTCCCCGGAATTTATTGATGATCAGTCCTTTTACCCGTTGTTTTTCATCCTCTTCCAGAAGCATCAGTGTTCCCAGAAGCTGGGCGAATACCCCGCCTCTGTCGATATCACCGACTAAAAGTACCGGAGCATCCACCATCTTCGCAAGTCCCATATTGACGATATCATCTTTTTTCAGATTGATCTCCGCCGGACTTCCGGCTCCTTCGATCACGATGATGTCATTTTCTTCTTCCAGCTTGTGAAATGCTTTCATAATATCCGGTACCAGCTGCTTTTTATATGCGAAATATTCTCTTGCACTCATATTCTTAAGTACTTCGCCATTAACGATCACCTGTGATCCCACATCATTCGTTGGCTTTAACAGGATTGGATTCATCTCTACCTGTGGCGGAATCCCTGCTGCCTCTGCCTGGACCACCTGTGCTCTTCCCATCTCAAGTCCGTCCTCTGTGATAAATGAATTCAGTGCCATATTCTGGGATTTGAACGGTGCCACCTTATATCCGTCCTGTCTGAATATCCTGCAAAGGCCTGCGCACAGCAGACTTTTTCCTGCATTGGACATCGTTCCCTGTATCATAATCTTTCCAGCCATGTTATCAACCTTTCATTTTCTTCTTCTGTACGTACTGCCACCCGGTAATACCCTTCTTCCAGTCCTTCATAATTCTGACAATCCCGGATCAATAGTCCTTCATGTAATGCCTTTTCATACAGACCCTTTTTCCCATGAAAGAATATATAATTTGCTTCCGATCCATATACCTGATAGCCGTGCATTTCCATCCGCTCTATCATCCACTGCTTCTGTGTCCGGATAAATTCTCTGGTATCCTTCAGATATTGCCCGCAATCTGTAAGAGCGGCTACGCCGGCTTCCTGTGCCATCACCGATACATTCCACGGCTGCAGCATCGCCCGCATCTTCATTCTCAACATTTCATTCCCACACAGGGCATATCCAAGTCTTACCCCCGGCATACAAAAAATCTTTGTAAATGCTTTGATGATCACAAGTTCCGGATACTCTGCTATCAGATCCCTGCACTCGTATCTTCCCGGGTCATCCAAAAAATCAATGAAGCATTCATCCAGTACCAGTACTGCCCGGCACTGCTTACACGCTTTCATCACTTTTATCAGCAGTTTCTTTTCTGTCGTCTGCCCTGTCGGGTTATTCGGATTGCATAAGAAGACCATGTCTGTCTCTTCTGTGATCTTCTCCAGAATATCTTCTCCGATACGGAATTCATTTTCTTCTTTTAATCTATAATAATCGGTCTCTGCGTCCACGGTACGAAGTGCCCGTTCATATTCCGAAAATGAGGGAGCTGTTATCACTGCTTTTTTGGGCCTTACGGCCATAACAACAGCAAAAAAAAGCTCTGCAGCACCGTTGCCGCAGAGTATCTTTTCTTTTTCAATTCCTTCATATCCACTGATGGCTTCCCGGAGTCTGTCGCATCTGACATCCGGATAGTGCATGATCCTGTCTGCACTTTCCCTGACTGCCATCCGTACACCTTCGGGAGCTCCCAGTGGATTACTGTTCACAGAATAGTCTGTAACAGACGGATTACGGTATATATCTCCGCCATGAACTGTCTCTGTATATTCTTTCAACTGTTCTTCTCCTGTGCGGCCACGCCGCTTCTCTGCTATTTTGCTACAATCATATTACTCACTTTGTGCAAAATAGTCAACCGGATCTTATACCTGAATCCTTGTTGCTGCATCGCTGCTGATCGCAATCCTTTTTTCACCATGTCTGATGATGAGCCCGCTTCCATAGTTCTGAATCACTGTGATCTCACTGCCTTCGTTAATCTTATATTGACGAATCATGTCCAGTACTTCCGGAATTCCGAACATCCATTTGATTGTGTAGTTCCCTGGAACTGCCTGTGACAATGCCTGCATAACTAACACCTTCTTTACTTCTTTTTATTATTGTAAATTGCGTCTGCTATGTTAGTCAACAAGAACATTGTTTACACAATTCTAACTTTTATTCTTTATTTACAGAATTTTTATGATAATAAATATCAATATCAGGATGACAGCATATCTTCTGTAAACGAAAACATACAGATTGCAGAAATCTTTTCTGACATCCTATTATAAAATGAGTATCAGTCCTGTTTTTAAAAGAATTCCTGCAACAAGTGATAAAACCGACGTCGCATACAACAGCGTATGGGATCTCCTGATATCTTCTGCCTCAATCTCTCTTACCGGATCTCCTATGACCGGCTTTTTATGCAGTACTCCAAAGTACCATGCATCTCCCGCAAGCTGCACATCCAGCGCACCGGCCATCACTGCCTCTGTCTGTGCCGAGTTTGGACTTTTATGATTATAACGGTCTCTTTTGAATATTTTTGCTGCATTCTTTCCATCCATTCCGCTTATATATGCCGCCAGGATCATAAGAACTGCCGATATTCTTGCAGGTACATAATTCACGATATCGTCAAGCTTTGCAGCCGCCGTTCCAAAATACTGATATTTCTCATTCTTATAACCTACCATGGAATCCATCGTATTGACGGCCTTATATGCGAATCCAAGAACCGCACCACCGACCAGCATATAGCATAGCGGCGCAATGATCCCATCCGAAGTGTTTTCTGCAACGGTCTCAACAGCCGCTTTGGTAACGCCTTCTTCTGTCAGATTCTGGGTATCTCTTCCTACGATCATCGATACCGCTTTTCTTCCAGCCTCAAGTCCTTCTGTCTTTAACGCTGTATAGACTCTGTCGCTTTCAACTTTCAGGGATTTCGTAGCAAGAATCTGATAACACCAGAAGCTTTCTATGATAAGACCAATCTGCCAGAATTTCTGATAGGCAATATGCAGAACCAGTGCAGGCAGAGCTGTACTGACTGATACCACCACGATCACGAGTATCACACCGCCGGTTCGTTCCCCTGTCTTACTTTCCGGGAGGCAGCTTCTTATAATTCGTTCCGTTCCCGAGATCAGATGTCCGATCAGGCGCACCGGATGATACAGCCACCTTGGATCCCCGAACATCAGATCCAGTAAATAGCCAATTACAAGTGCCACCGTCATATAGATCATTCTCTGTAATTCTAAGTTCATATCCTTCTCCATTCTTCACCTGGTAATCATAATAACTTCCGGCTGACCGTCCGTCTTCTCCACGGGCATATTCTTCCATAATACTCATAACCGTTCCTCCATGGGCCACGACTGCGATTCGTGCCCAGCTATGTTGCAGTGCATCCTTAAGCACGTCCCGGAAGCAGTTCCTTGTACGCTCTGTAAATCCTTCCCGGCTTTCGCCATCTGGAAACGGAAGCTTTCCGCCACTGTCAATCCATGCCTGATACTGCATATCCCCGGACAATTCTATATAATTATGGTTCTCAAATCTCCCAAAATCACATTCCCGCAGATCTTCCATAATGCTATATTTTCCTTCCATCATCATCTGCGGATAGATGATCTCTGCACTCTGTATACACCGTTTCATCGGACTTATATAGATATGCGCAGGCTTTGGATATCTGCCGGAATACTCTTTCAGGAGTTCTATTCCTTCGGCACATAAGGGTTCATCCGTCGTCCCGATATAGCGTTTTTCTTTATTTCCTTCCGTCATGGAATGACGGATCAGATAAATCTCCATTCATTTTCCCCCGTCTTTACCCTTTGATCAGCTGCCCGATTCCACAGGTAACACGATAAACTTTTTCCGAAAATGCCGCAAGTTCTGTACACACTCTTCCGGTCGTCTCGCGGTATTCCCGTTCCACCTTATCGATTGGAACGATTCCATATCCAATCTCATCTGTAACGATGATCAGCTCCGGATTCTCTTTTGTCAGCTCCTTTGCAAGATGCTCTGCCGATTCTCCTGCTCTTATCATTCTTTCAATATAATGATGGAATCCGACGATTCCCTGCGCTGATTTTAATTCTTTCTCACTACACGATTTTCCATCTGCCCAGACGATATCCGGGTACAGCTCTTTTGCAAATGTATGCTTACCCTGATATGCGCCACCGATAATCATGATCATAGCTTATTCCTCTTTCTCTATCCTTTAGTAATTCCTTTTTCTGCGCATCATCAACAGCCGTTATAATATCCCGCTCACAACGACTGTTACAAATGCCATCAAAAGCTCACAGACCTGCAGGAAGTACCCGCACAGATCCCCTGTTACACCTCCAAAGTTCTTCATTGCCATATGATGATAATATCCAAATACACCAAACGCCGTAATCACACACGCAACACCTGTGATTCTTCCTGTATAAACCATGATCACAGCAAGCACGATCACATAGAGCATCAGTACTATCTTCGTAATCTTCTGCGATGCATGTTCCGAAAAGTCTGCGACCATTCCTTTCTTTCTCGCCTGTGGAAATGTTACCACAGACAATCCACTAAGACTTCTGGATAACATAAAACTCCATGCAATTACCTGCATACTTTCCACATTCAAAGCCGAATACACACCGACGTATACCAGAAAATACACGCTGCACGAAATAATCGCAAATGCACCGGCATGGGAGTCTTTTAATATCTCAAGTCTCCGTTCTTTCGTCTGCCATGAACTTAAAGCATCCTGCGTATCCAAAAAACCATCCAGATGAATCCCGCCTGTGATAAAGACCGGAAGCAGTACCAGAAAGATCGTAAAAAACACCCCATATCTTCCCATTCCATTCATACCGGCATCTGCATTCTGATATCCTTCGATCCGGCCGGTCAGACGGTATACTCCATAAGACAGAAGTCCGATCACACCGCCGATCCACGGGAAGAAGCACATGGCATATGCTTTATTCTCATCGGTCCACTCGCTGCGCGGCATAGGGATCCTGCTGTACATGGAGAATGCGATTTTAAAACTGTTCCATAACTTCTTTATTTTCATATCCTGCTTCCTTTCAACTGTACCGGAATTCCATACACGACTTCCGTCACGCAGTCTGCCATCTTTGCAAGCTCCTGATTGATGCATCCGATACATGCTCTGTATCTTTCTGTCTCCTCACTGTAGCCATTGATATCCGAATTCACTTCATTCGTTACGATCACCAGTCGTTCTGTCTGTCCAGCCAGGCTCCGTACTCCCTGCACCACTCTTTTTACCGTTTCTTCTGGCCCGGTTACCTTATCTTCCCTATACAGTTCATTCGCTGTCAGATTGGAAATGCATTCAAGCAAAATCCCCTTATTCTCCGGAACCTGCACCTTATACATATCCGTATATTTCTCAATTGTCCGAAAGCCCTTTCCGGCTCTTAATCTGTGATGTCTTTCAATCTTCTTTTTTGTCTCTTCTGTATACGGCATCATCGTCGCCACATAAATAAGGGGCAGCAGATCCTTTTGCCCCCCACTTTGTTCCATCAACCAGTTTTCGGCGTATTCCGATTTTCCGCTTCCACTTCCACCAGTTACCAGATGTATCATTATTTTTCACCTAATTCTTCATAATCTTTGATATCATTATCCGAAAATGTACTCATCTTCTGATATACCTCTGCTGCCAGATCAAGCACCGGAAGGTAAGCCACCGCACCGGTTCCTTCCCCCAGACACATATCCGCGCATAACGGTGCTTCCATCTGTAAAGCGTTTAACACCTTCTGCATTCCCGGTTCCTTTGACATATGCGAAACGATCAGTGCATCTCTTGCCGCACTGCACATCTTTACCGCCGCAAGTGCCGCAACCGCAGATATAAATCCATCCACAACAACCGGTATCCTGTATATTGCCCCTCCTAGATACACACCTGCCATCCCTGCCAGATCAAATCCCCCAACCTTTGCAAGAACATCAACTGCATCTGCCGGATCCGGTCTGTTCTTTTCAATTGCAGTTTTTATCACATCGATCTTACGCTTCAGTCCCTCATTCGTAAGTCCTGCGCCTCTTCCTGTCATAATCTCCGGATCTTCATCCAGCAATACAGCTGCCACTGCGCTGCTGGTCGTTGTATTTCCAATTCCCATCTCGCCGGTTGCAAGGATCTGATACCCGGCCGCCTTCTTTTCTTTTACCTGAAGGATTCCTGTCATAATGGCTTTTTCTGCCTGTGCTCTTGTCATTGCCGGTTCTTTTGCCATATTTCTGGTTCCATATGCGATCTTATAATCCGGCACCTTCGTATCTGTAACCATTCCGATATCTATCGGAAACAGATCGACACCTGCCTTTTTACACATGATTGCCGCACTCGTATTACACGTCAGGAAATTCTCTGCAACAATCGCCGTCACATCCTGTCCGGTCTGTGTCACCCCTTCTTCTACCACTCCATTATCCGCACACATAACAATCAATGCCTTTTTACCGATCACAACATCCGTACTTCCGGTAAGAGCAGCAATACGCATGATATGATCTTCTAATTTTCCCAGACTATGCAGTGGTTTTGCGATACTGTTCCATTTTTTCTGTGCTTGTTCTCTTATCTTTGCATCTGCCGGACGGATGTCTGACAGCATCTGTTGTAAGTTCTTATCCTGTTGTTCTTCTGTCATTTTTTGAACCTCTTATCCTGTCATGCATTTTGTTTTATCTTATTCTTACATTACATTTTCAATCTACAGAACCTGCCACCGACAGCTTCTCTTGTATACTTAATTATTCAGATTATCACAAATACATTATTTTTTGCTCTTCTTCTTTTTTATTTATATCTTCTGCAGGCTTTTATAAATACTTCCGGTAGCTTTTCATTTCCATAATAATGTATATGTGGATACCCCGCCAGCATAGTATCTGTGCTGATCATGCATTTCCACGAACGCTTTGACATTGGCTTTTTTGCAAGAAATGCTTCTCCGCACGCATCGGAATCATAATAATGGAATTCATGTGCCGGTATCTTCCCAACATCCTGACCGAATACAGTTCCGCCCTCCAGTGTAATATAGCCAAATCTCCGAAGCGAACCTGTATGATAGCTTTTTCCACTTAATGCACCGGCTGTCTGAAATTTATGCCCTTTTTCATCTTCGATAAACTCCTGAAGGTACATGAAGCCGCCACATTCTGCCATGCATGGCATTCCTCCCTCCAGCGCTTCTTTTACAGACCTTAGCATGGTCTGATTCTGGCTTAATTTCTCTGCATAAAGTTCAGGATACCCTCCATAGAATATAACCCCGGATATATCCTCCGGAAGACATTTATCATGCATTGGCGAAAATGGTACAATCTTAGCTCCAAGCTTTCGCAAAATATCCAGATTATCCTCATAAATGAAGCAGAAAGCTTCATCTATAGCGACACCTATTCTTATTTTTCCAACGGATTCTTCTTTCCACTGTATATTTGCATCTTCCTGTAAATATTCCCGTTTTTCTCTTTCTACATCGTTCTCCTTCCAACTATAGATTACCTGCTCACTTTGATCTGCTTCCTTCTTTTCCCCGTCATACACGAAATCCGCCGAAGCTTCTGCAAGCTCCTGTAATCCTTCCAGATCCACGGTCTCCTGCAGTTTTTCACCCAGACCCGCCAGTCGCTTCTCTATATCTTTTCTTTCATTTGGAAGCTTCAGTCCCAGATATCTGCTTTCCAGCGCGCACTCCGGCATCACCGGCACATAGCCATAGACTCTGACTTTCGTTTGCTCTTCGATCATCTGCTTCATACGGCTGTACATCATCGGAGACAGACGGTTTAGTATTACACCTTTGATGTGACTGTTTTCCTTATAATGCAGAAACCCTTCAATACACGGAACCGCCGATACACTTAAGCCTTTGCAGTCAAGCACCATAACAGCCGGCGTATCCGTGATCCTGGCAATATCATAAGCACTGGCCTCCGTCGATATCCCTGCTATGCCATCATAATAGCCCATCACACCTTCGATCACCGAGATCTCACTGTTTCGTCCATTTTGAGCAAGAATCCTTCGTACGCCCTCACTTCCACACATATAGGAATCCAGATTATAACTGCTGACACCGATCACCGTCTTATGGAACATCGGATCGATATAATCCGGCCCACATTTGAAAGACGCAATCTTTTTTTCCTGCATTTTCCATGCTTTTAAAATCCCGCAGGTGACCATTGTCTTCCCGGCTCCGCTCCGCATGGCCGTGATCATAATTCTTGGTATCTTCACCATCTGTTCTCCATCCTTTTTCAGACACACTCCAGTTCGTCTTTATATCTCGTCGTCTGTAAGCTTTATCACTTTTGTATCTTCCGTATTTTCTTCTTTCAATACTTCAAACACATTATCGAGTATATCCTCACTAACCGTGTCTTCACTTTCTGTTATTCCTGTATCTTCTGCATCTTCTGTATTTCCGGTATTCTCATCTTCCGGTACTTTCTCATCTTCTACTGCATCATTTCCGAAGATTTCTTCCTCGGAAATGATCTGTATCCCTGCAAACGGACTCTCTTCCGGTAATAATTCCGCCTCTTCAAAAGCTTCCTCATTGTCATATACGTGTGCTTTTGGAATACCATTACTTGTAAAGCTGATAATGTAGATCGGATTCTGGCCCTGCATCATATGATAATTGCCTACTTGTTTTGCACGGCTTACCGATACCTGGATGACTTCTTCATCATCGATATCCTGATCTTTGATATACTCCATCACCTGCATCATCGTTTCCAGTGAAATCGCATTGATAACAATCCTTACTCCCGGATTCTTCTTACGTACAAGATCCAGGATCTCTGTCATCTTGCCTCTGCTTCCCCCGATGAACACACTGTCAGGTGCCGGAAGTTCTTCTAATACGTCAGGCGCTTTTCCTTCTACGAGTACCACATTATCCGCACGCATTTTTCTGCTGTTTTCGCGGATCAGTCCCTGCGCTTCTACTTTTTCTTCAATCGCATAGACCTGCCCCTTTACAGCAACCAGCGCTGCCTCTACCGATACCGAACCGGTTCCCGCACCGATATCATAGACTACTGACTCCCGTCTTACATGAAGCTTTGCAAGGGATATACTTCTAACTTCTTCCTTCGTCATCGGTACTTCCCCGCGTACGAATTCCTCATCCGGAATCGCCGGTATCACCGGTAATTCCCCGGCATGATCATTTTCAAAATACAGAACCGCAAGATTCTCACCTTTATAATGAATCAGGGAACGCACAGTTCCTTCCTGTATCTCTTCTTTTTCATAAGAAAGTTCAGTTCCTATCTTCACCCTGATATCTCCAAGTCCATAATTTGTAAGCTTCGTAAACATCTGTCTGATCTCTTCTGCATTACTAACCAGTGCAAATGTCTTCCGGTTTTCCTGTAAAATCGCGATCATGTTTTCATCTCTTCCATGAAGGCTTACAAGTGCTGCATCTTCCCATGGAATATTTAATACCGACGCAAAATATACGATAGAAGATATTCCAGGAAGTATCTTCGTTGTAATCTGCGGATCATCTTTGGTCAGTTCCAGAAACTTTTTCGCACCACTGTAAAAACCGGTATCTCCGGATAATACAACGGTTACATTTTCATATTCCGGATTTTCCTTTATATAAGCAATGATATCTTCCGGGCGGTAAGATTCATACACCGACTGTCCCACTTCTGCAACCGACTCGATCATGCGCCTTGCACCGATCAGTATATCTGCCTCTTTGCAGCTTTGTCTTACTTCTGCTGTCAGAAGTTCCTTTGCTCCTGCGCCGATTCCTGCAAGCGTCACCTTCCAGCTGTTATCAAGTTCCAGCTCTTTTTGGAGAAATTTAGACATTTCTTCAAAACTGAGTCCTTCTTCTTCCTCCGGTCTTCCGATCACGACCATCTTAACGCCTGCTTCTAAGGCTGCCTGGCATTTCTGCGGATACCCGCCCGCCAGACCGGATTCTTTGGTAACCATGTATGCAATCTCGAACTCCTTCATCGTTGCCACATTCATCTCTACAGAAAATGGTCCCTGCATGCAGATCAGATGTCTCCCTGAAAATCCAAGCTCCTCACACGTTTCAGCCACCTGACCAATAGAAAGAACCCTTGCATAGACACGGTTCTGGTAATCAGAAAGTCTTGTATATGCTTCCAGTTCCTTGCTTCCGGTTGTTACAAGGATATTCCCTTCTGTCTGCTCCAGGAAACGGATCGCCTCATCCATACTTTCCACATAAATGTTTTCTTTGCTGTCTTGTTCTTCGCTTCCTCTGACCAGGCGAAGATATGGCACCTGGATTGCCCCACATGCGCTTTTTAAGTTCTTCGTTACTTCCCTTGCATATGGATGTGTCGCATCGATCACATAATCCGGTTCATACTGACGCATGAATTCTCCCATCTGCCCGCTGTCCATACGGTCATGTGTCACTGTAATATTTTCTTCTTCCGGAAGAAGACTCTCTCCATAAGCAGTTGCCACACATACATGCAGTCTCACACCGCGTCTTCCAAGATATGATACCAGTTTTCTTCCTTCTGTTGTGCCTGCATAGATTAGAACTTTTTTATCTTTCATATACTATATCCCCTTGGTGTTATCATTTTTCCGCGAATTACTTTTGTCTGTCTGTTCCCGATGAATACTGTCGAGAACATATCTACCTGTGTGTGTGCCAGTTCTTTCAGAGTCAGGATCTGCATCTGTTCTCCTTCTCTTGCAATGTTCTTTACAATGCCACACACAGTTTCTTCTGATTTGTATTCCAGTATCTGCTCACATGCTTTTTTAAGATAGGTGCTGCGCTTTTTACTCGATGGATTATATAGGCAGATAACAAAATCTCCCTTCGCCGCACACTTCAGTCTTTCCTCGATCAGCTCCCATGGTGTCAGGAGATCACTGAGACTGATCAGGCTTACATCATGCCCGACAGCTGCTCCTAACACTGCCGATCCCCCCATAGCTGCTGTAACACCTGGTACAACTTCGATCTCTACATCCGGATAGTCTTCTCCGACTTCATACATCAGGCCTGCCATGCCATAGATTCCTGCATCTCCGCTGCAGACCATAGCCGTAAGTTCTCCTTTTTTTGCTTCTTCGAACGCCAGACGGCATCTGTCTACTTCACGTCTCATCCCTGTCGTCAGATATTTTTTTTCTGGAAAATGTTCTTTTAAAAGATCTACATATACGGTATATCCGACGATCACATCACATTGTTCCAGTATCCGGGCTGCCTTTACCGTCATCTGTTCATACGCTCCCGGTCCCATTCCGATTACATATACCTTATTCAAATCTTACCCTCCATGGTTTCCATGCCAGTGCCACTGTGACACCATTTTTTGCCTGTTTTTTCACATGCAGACAGCCGCCACCTGCACATACTGCGCTTCTTTCGCACACATTATCCACACCGGTAACCCCCTGTACAAATGCTGACGGGCTGAATGTTCCCGGTACTTTTCTTAATTCTTCCGCTGTATAAAACTCCGGTTCGATCTGCTGCTTTCTGCAAAATGCAAGTAATCCTTCTTCTTCCTTTTTCAGATCTATACTTGCGATTCTTCCGATGCTTGCCGGATGGATCTGTTCTCTTTGCAGTACTTCCCGGACACTTGCCTCAATTTGTGTCAATTCTGTTCCTTTTTTACATCCAATCCCTGCCGATGCAGCTCTTGGAACCAGTTGTAATATAGGATTTCCACCTTCCATCAGTCTGTATTCCGGCTTATGGATTCCTACATATATATCCATCTTCTCATCCGACTCCGGTACAAGCTCTACTTCTTCCGGAATCTCTCCGATTACCGCTTCTACTCCGCCTTCCACAGCCATCCGGATCTTCTTTCCTTCCAGAATATCTGCTGATATCTTTTTCGCCAGTGTCATATCTTCTATATAAAGATGATTCTTTTTTGCAAATACATCTACTGCCCATCTCTGATTGATATCTGTCGCTGTTGTAATCACCGGAAGTGCACCTGTCTGCTTTCCAATCTCTACCGCCATCTCATTTGCTCCACCGATATGCCCGGACAAAACCGGAATACAATACTGTCCTTTTTCATCCATTACAAGAACCGCCGGATCCGTCACTTTGGATTTTAGAAATGGTGCGCTCAGACGTACGGCGATCTGTAAAGCTCCGATGAAAATCAACACATCCTGCGTCCGGAACATTCCTGCGGTCCAGTCTTTTACACTCATGGCCATAGACTCTTCTAACTGCTGACATTTTACACTTTCCAGAACCTCATGTCCACTTATTCTTAACTTTTCTGCCAGATCCTTTTCAAGATTCCTCCCGCGTCTGGTAAAACAGAGCATTGCAATCTTCATTTTTATTTCCTTTTCCTGCATATTATTCCGTTTTCGTTATTCCCTGCCGGAACTCTGTCGTAAACTCCGGATCATACAGCTTCGACCGCTCATATCTGTGATGCGTCACTACATCCCCGACAATAATCAATGCCGTCTTCGTGATCTGATACTCTCTTGCTGTCCTGGCAAGTGTGCTGATCGTGCAGATATGCGTCTCTTCCTCCGGCCAGGTTGCCTTATACACAATTGCCGCCGGCGTATCTGCCTTATATCCGCCTTCCATCAGCTGCTTTTCCAGTTTATCCAGAAGTCCTGTACTTAAGAATAGTACCATAGTTGCCCCATGACTTGCAAATGACGCTACCTTCTCCTTTTCCGGTACCGGCGTCCGCCCTTCCATACGGGTAATTACCACACTCTGTGACACCTCCGGCAGTGTATATTCCAGATCCAGTGCCGCAGCCGCTCCGCAAAATGAACTCACCCCCGGACACGAATCATACGCAATTCCAAGTCTGTCCAGCTGATCCATCTGCTCCCTGATTGCTCCATACAGACACGGATCTCCCGTGTGCAGCCGCACTGTCATCTTCTTTTCTTTTTCTGCATCCATCATGACATCCAGCACTTCTTCCAATGTCATCTTCGCACTGTTATAAATCCTGCATCCTTCTTTTGTACTTTTTAAAAGCTCCGGATTTACTAAAGATCCCGCATATATCACCACATCTGCCTGCTCCAGAAACTTCTGTCCCCGGACCGTGATCAGATCCACGGCTCCCGGTCCTGCTCCTACAAAATGTATCATTGCCTTTTCTCCTGTCTTTCTTACTATCTATTTTCCATCTGTATATCAGCTTCTTTCCTTAACGAAAGCATATATCAGCTCTTCCGCCTTATCTGTCTTTCCCAGAATTCCGTATACATTGGAAAATGTAACCACTCCAATCTCCATCTCTCCTTTTGTACGGTAATTCAGGTATTCCTCCATCCGTATCATCAGCTGTTCCATAATCTTCTTCCGTTCTTCTTCGCTGCACTTTTTCAATGCATCATCCGTTGTCACACAGTCTAAAAATGCCCTTGCTTTTTTGCCGTCTATCCCTGCTCTTAGTGCTGCTGTGGCAAAAAGATCCATCCGGCAATCCGCCCATCTGGAATGGGTATTCATAATCCCGCCGGCAACTTTAATGAGTTTCCCGATATGACCGGCCAGAAGCACTCCTTTGCATCCCTGCTCCATCGCCATATCTATGGTCTGACCAATATAATTACTACATTTTACCACATCATTTTCTTCTATACTATACTGTTCTTTTAAAAAGTCCAGACCATAATTGCCGGGAGCTATGATCAGATATCTATATTTTTCCGCCAGGCAGACTTTCATCTCTACTTCAATGGTATCGATCAAAGCCTGTTCACTCATCGGATTCACAATTCCGGTCGTTCCAAGTACCGATAAGCCGCCTTCTATTCCCAGTCTCGGATTAAATGTCTCTTTTGCAAGACGTACTCCTTCCGGTATCGAGATCACTACATCAATCCCTCCGGTATACCCGACTTCTTCACATGCTTCTTCCACTTCTTTCCGGATCATCTGCCTTGGCACACGGTTGATTGCGGCTTCTCCTACCGGCTGGTTCAGTCCGGGCTTTGTCACTCTTCCAATCCCGGTTCCACCATCTATATGGATTCTGTCATATTTTTTCTGCCCTGCTCTTTTCTTCCTGTTCGAAGCTTTTGCTTCACAAAATTGTTTTTCACATTGCCCTTCTTCCGGAACTTCCAGCGTATTCTTTTTTACTTTGCTATACACCAGCACACCATTCGTAATATCCGGGTCGTCTCCGCTATTCTTTTTTACCGCACAGGTTACTTCTTCCGGAAGGCTTTCATCTTCTTTGTATTCCATCCGTATATCCACAATATCCAGCTGCAGGTGCTCTCCCTGCGGAAGTTCAACCGATATCTTTTCTACTTTTTCTCCTGTGAAAAGCATCTGCATCGCAGCTTTTGTTGCAGCCTGCGCACAGGTTCCTGTTGTATAACCTTTTGCAAGTATTTTCTTTGGCATATCCGGCGTCCTTTCTTTTACATAATTCTGCAAAAATAAATGGAGGCATGCATTTATTTACATCCTCCACCAATTCTAGCGTTTTCACGCTTCCATGTCAAATTTTACTATTGGATAAACATGGCATCTCCAAATGAGAAAAATCTGTATTTTTCTTTCACAGCCTCTTCATAAGCCGCAAGTACATGCTCCCTTCCTGCCAGTGCAGACACAAGCATGATCAATGTCGATTCCGGAAGATGAAAGTTCGTGATCAGGCAATCCAGCACTTTGAACTTATATCCCGGATAGATAAAGATCTGTGTCCATCCACTCTTTGCTTCCAGATGACCATTCTCATCCGCTGCCGACTCTACCGTTCTGCAGCTTGTGGTTCCCACGCAGATGACACGGTGGCCGCTCTCTTTTGCACGGTTAATCTTTTCTGCTGCTTCTTCATCGATCATGAAAAATTCCGAATGCATATGATGCTCTGTAATCTCATCCACTTTTACCGGACGGAATGTACCAAGACCTACGTGCAGCGTAACTTTTGCAATATCCACACCCTTAGCCTTAATCTCTTCCAGAAGTTCCGGTGTAAAATGAAGTCCCGCTGTCGGTGCTGCCGCAGAACCTGTATGAGTTGCATACACGGTCTGATAACGGTTCTTATCTTCCAGCTGATGTGTGATATATGGAGGCAGCGGCATCTGTCCCAGCTGATCCAGAATCTCCTCAAAGATTCCGTCAAAGTCGAATTTGATCAGACGGTTTCCTTCTTCTACCACATCGATGACTTCTCCCATCAGAAGACCATCTCCAAAGCTGATCTTCGCTCCAACTTTTGCCTTCTTTCCAGGTTTTACAAGTGTTTCCCAGACATTGTTTTCTTTTCTTTTTAACAATAATACTTCAATTTTTGCATTGGTCTCTACTTTGGAACCAATCAGTCTTGCCGGAATTACCTTTGTATCATTGATTACCAGACAGTCTCCCTCATGCAGATACTCTGTGATCTCTTTGAACACATGATGGGAAAAAGCCCCGGTCTCCTTGTCAAGGACAAGAAGTCTGGAGCTCGAACGATCCTCTAACGGATCCTGGGCAATCAATTCTTCCGGTAATTCATAATAAAAATCCTGACGTTTCATAATTATGAATCCCTTTCCTTTATTCTTCTGTATCTGTTCCCGATACAGCTTCATCTACAATTGCTTTTGTCTTTATTTCATTTTCTACCAGACGATAGCCATTATACACATTTTTTTTCTGTTTCTCAACGACTTTTTTCAGATATACCACTCTTGTATCACAGAGCATATCATGAAATCCGCGCTTTTCCGAATCAATTCCGGCAACGATATACCCGATATTCACAGGAAGACTACATAAGAATCTTCCAACTGTCTCACGATACACGACATCCAAT
Source organism: Dorea sp. (assembly GCF_977044405.1). Taxonomy (NCBI): domain Bacteria; kingdom Bacillati; phylum Bacillota; class Clostridia; order Lachnospirales; family Lachnospiraceae; genus Dorea; species Dorea sp. Next base: position 53,004 of record NZ_CDRRQK010000014.1, on the reverse strand, counting down.
AAAGTAAGCTTCCCGTCCGGATTTTTCGAAACCACCCGAAGATTCATCGCACGTTTTCCAAGTGTCGTCCCTGTCAGATAGGTAAATGCAATAAAATACAGAACTTTCAATCCATATAATACGATATCTTTTAACGAATAATGGAACAATATATCCATTCCTGTTACCGCACCGCCGCCAGCCAGCGAGATTCCCACAAAGATCAGTCTGACGATCAGAAGTCCCGCAAAGACGATCAGACTGTCAAGCGCATAAGCCGCAAACCTGGCCCAGAATCCCGCATACACAAGACTCTCCTGATTTTCCATCTTTGTCTGCCTATCCTTATCTTCCTGTTTTTCCGGAGTTTTCTGACTTTCGAAGCTTATCTGACTACTGTAACTGTTCTGCATAATACATCGGCACCCCGCTTTCTACACTTTTGGCGGTTTCAGTCAGAATCTGTGCTTCTGACTTCGGAACTAATGATTCAGCTTTGGAAAATAACGTCTGTAAAAGTCCTTCATCGGCTTCCATCTCATAAAACGTTGATGTTCCAAGTTCTTTACTCATTGCTTTTTTCATATACGGATACAGACTGATCTCATCGATCAGACCATTTTCTTTAGCCTGTTTTGCAGTGTACGTTCTTCCATCAGCCAGCTGTTTTACCGCATCCTCTGACATATTTCTTCCATCAGCTACAATACCTACGAATTTTTCATAATATTCATTGATCTGGTCCTGATAGATTGCGATCTGTTCGTCTGTGAATTTGCTACTATCCTTATTCGCACCACTTGTGATACTTACGTAACGGATGCCAAGCTTCTCATAAAGCCCGGACATATCATACCCGGACATGATCGCACCGATCGATCCGGTCGTTGTATTCGAATTGGCATAGATTTTATCTGAAGCCATCGATACCATGTAACCTCCGGATGCCGCATAATGCGCCATATAATCCCAGATCGGACGTTTTGTTTTCTCTTTATATTCTTTTAATTTCAGATACAATTCTTCTGACTCATACACCGTCCCACCCGGAGAATCCACATATAAAAGAATGCCTTTATTATTCTCGTCATCCATCAGTTCATCGATATAATTCATCGTCGAATCATGCTGATATCCACTGGACGTTTCGAACACACTGCTCTCTGTCTGCTCCTGGATCGTACCTTCCACTCTTACAATTGCAATATAATTTCCAGACGGTGGATCAAATTGATAGGAACCACCAAGATCAATTGCATCCTCCACACTGCTCTGAAGCAGATTTTTAGAAATATTGTTGGTAAATACGCTGGCAGCACTGACTCCAACAAACAGTGCTGCCGCTACTACCAGACCTATGATCTGTTTTTTCTTCATACGTAACCCTCTTATTTACGCAGTTCGATACCCATACCTTCCAGTGCTTTTAAGATACGGTCCATTGCGGCAGATACGTCCGCATCTTCCAGAGTCTTATCTTTTGCACGGAATACGATAGAGTATGCAACGGATTTGAATCCGGCCTTGATCTGTGCACCTTCGTAAATATCAAACAGTGCATAGCTTTCCAGATATTCTCCGCCCTTGCTCTCAATAACATCTTCAATCTGTCCTACCAGAATTTCTTTTGGCATTACCATACTGATGTCACGTGTAACAGCAGGGAATTTTGCAATTCCTGTGTACTTACGGTCGAATGTAGCTCTTGCTACGATCTCCGGCATATCGATAACTGCAATGTAAGCTCTTGTTCCGATTCCATAGTTATCTGCAACTTCCGGATGAACTTCTCCAAGGTATCCTACAACTACACCATCATAGATGATGTTAGCCTGGCGTCCCGGGTGAAGGAATGATTTTCCTGCATTTGGATCGTATTTCTCTTTCTTATGAAGACCAACTTTGTCGAAGAACTCTTCTACAACACCCTTCATAGTGAAGAAATCGCCCTCTCCATACATACCAAGTGTGAACTGTACTCTTTCATCCGGCAGTTCTGTAAGTGGAAGTGCCTTTGGAAGGTAAATATTAGCCAGTTCGTATAATTTTACATCTTTATTTCTTCTGTTATAGTTTGTTGCAAGTGATGTCAGCATACCATTTAAAGAAGATGTACGCATAATACTGTAATCTTCTCCCAGTGGGTTCATGATCGGAATAGCCTTACGAAGTTCTGAATCTTCCGGAATCAGAAGCTTGTCAAATACCTTCGGGCTTTCGAATGAATATGTCATTCCCTGACTGAATCCACAGAACTCTGCGATATCACGGGCAACCTGCTCTACTCTTAACTTGAATGATAATTTTCCTGTTGTAGCTTCTCCGCTTGGAAGTGTAGTAGGAATGTTATCATATCCATAGAATCTTGCAACCTCTTCTGCAAGGTCTGCGATACGGAATAAGTCGTGGCGGAAAGTAGGCGCGATCACTTCGCTTGTCTCTTCGTCAAATTCCAGATCGATTTTCTTGAAGTATCCAAGCATCTCTTCTTTGGAAATATCTGTTCCAAGAAGTTTATTGATCTTATCTGCATCAAATGGTACTCTTACAGGTTCTTTCTTCTTGCTGTATACATCAACCATTCCTCCGACAACTTCACCTGCTCCGAGTTCTTCGATCAGCTGGCATGCACGGTCGATAGCTGCTTCTGCATTGTTTGGATCCAGTCCTTTTTCGAATTTACCGGATGCATCTGTACGAAGTCCGATCTTCTTGCTTGACTTACGGATATTTGTTCCATCAAAACAGGCTGCTTCGAATAACATTGTCTGAACATCATCTGTGATCATAGAGTTTTCCCCACCCATGATACCTGCGATACCGATGGATTTCTTGCCATCACAGATCATCAGTACAGATTCGTCCATCTCTCTTTCCTGTCCGTCAAGAGTTGTGAATTTTTCTCCCTTTGCTGCAGTACGTACTACGATTTCTTTATCTTCGATCGTATCAAGGTCGTATGCATGCATTGGCTGTCCATATTCTTCCATTACGTAGTTTGTAATATCAACCAGGTTGTTGATCGGGCGGATTCCTACAGAAGCCAGACGTCTCTGCATCCATTTTGGGGATGGTCCGATCTTAATGTTCTTTACGATTCTTGCGCAGTATCTTGGGCAAAGTTCCGGATTCTTTACTGTAACCTTGATATAATCTGCTGCGTTCTCATCGTTACCTGTCGGTGTTACAACCGGTGGATGGAACTCTTTATTAAATGTAGCTGCTGCTTCTCTTGCGATACCTACTACGCTGAAGCAGTCTACACGGTTGGATGTTACTTCGTATTCTACGACAACGTCATCCAGACCAAGTGCTTTGATTGCGCTCTCTCCTACAACTGCATCTTCATCGAAGATGTAGATTCCGTATTCCGGAGCTTCCGGATACATGTCTCTGTTAGAACCAAGTTCTTCGATGGAACACATCATACCGTCACTTTCAACGCCACGGAGTTTTCCTTTTTTAATCTTGATTCCGCCTTCTACACGCTGTCCTGGCTCATGTCCGCCTGCTACACGTCCGCCTGCTAATACTACAGGTACTTTGTCTCCTTCTTTTACATTCGGAGCACCTGTTACGATCTGAATCGTCTCAGTTCCGATATTCACCTGACAGATGATCAGCTTATCTGCATCCGGGTGTTTCTCGATCTTGTCGATCTGTCCGATTACGATCTTATCAAGATCTGCATCTAATTTTTCAAATCCTTCGACTTTTGTACCAGACAAAGTCATTGCATCTGTATATTCCTGGGCTGTAACATCAAGATCCGGAACATACGCTTTTATCCATGATAATGAAGTATTCATTTATAAATCTCCTTTTCGTATTATTACTCCAAAATCCAGCATCTGCGATGCTGCCGCATCATTTCATGATGCTCTTCGATTTTGTCGTGCCGTTCGCACAAAGAAGTAAATACTCACTTCGTTCGTGCTTCCTTCTTTTTGTGCTCACTAAAACTGTTTTAAGAATCTGATATCATTTTCATATAACAGTCTCATGTCGTCGATCTCGTACTTCAGAAGTGCGATACGCTCCAGTCCTACACCGAATGCGAATCCTGTGTATTCTTCCGGGTCGATTCCGCACATTTCCAGTACGTGTGGATGTACCATTCCGCATCCAAGAATCTCGATCCATCCGGAACCTTTACAGAAACGGCATCCTTTTCCACCGCATTTGAAGCAGCTTACATCCATCTCGGCACTTGGCTCTGTGAATGGGAAGTGATGTGGTCTGAATTTTGTCTTTGTATCTTCTCCGAATAACTCTTTTGCGAATACTTCCAGTGTTCCCTTTAAGTCTGCAAATGAAATATTCTTATCAATGATCAGTCCTTCGATCTGGTGGAAAGAAGGTGAATGTGTTGCATCTACTTCATCTGAACGGAATACACGTCCTGGTGACAGGATGCAGATTGGAAGTTTTCCCTGCTCCATGATACGTGCCTGTACAGGAGATGTCTGTGTTCTGAGCACGATGTCTTTATTGATATAGAATGTATCCTGTTCATCTTTTGCAGGATGTCCATCCGGAATGTTCAGTTTACGGAAGTTATATTCATCGTATTCAATCTCCGGTCCTTCTACAACTTCGTATCCCATACCGGTAAATACACGCTCTACTTCTTCCAGTGCGATTGTATTTGGATGACGGTGTCCGACAGCATTTTTCTTAGCCGGAAGTGTTACGTCGATGACTTCTTTTTTCAGCTTTTCTGCACGGATTGCTTTTTCCATCTTCTCTTTATTTTCTTCCAGAACAGCTTCGATTGCTGCTCTTGTCTCATTTACCATCTGTCCAACCTTCGGTCTGTCCTCAGGTGCAACGTCTTTCATACCTTTTAATACAGCGGTAAGTTCTCCTTTTTTACCAAGGAACTTTACACGCACATCATTCAGTTTTTCAGGCATATCAGCAGATTCAATTGCTTTTAATGCTTCTTCTTTGATGTTCTGCAGTTTTTCTTTCATCATTTTCTTCCTTTCTTTCAATACAGAGTATCTACAGAACCTGCCACCGGCAGCTTCTTTCGAACGCATGGCGATAAAAAAAGTCCCGTCCCAAAAGGGACGAGACATAAAACCCGTGGTACCACCCTGATTTCCGTAAGTTCTCTTACGGACACTCATTGCTGCGTAACGTGCATCATACGGCATTCTCTACTGCTATTTCAAGAACACAGCTCACGCGGGAAATTCATTCACCATCTGAACCCAAGGGAACTTCCAGCCTGTCGATTCCCTCTCTCTATCGGAAAATGGGTCATTACTTACACGGTCATTGCTTTTATCTCATAATACTTAATTATTGTATCACATGAGCCAAAGTTGTCAAGGTTGAATTTCTCCCTGCTCTAAATCTCTTATCACAACATTAACCTCTCCACCAAGCAATATGATGTACATACTAAAATAAAGCCAGAGCATGATCAGCACAATCGTTGTAAGACTTCCATACATAGTAGAGAATCCCTTGAAAATATCCAAATATACAGAAAATATCCACGAAAGTATCATCAGCCCCACCGCAGAAAATGCTGCTCCCATCAGCTGCACTCTGAACTGCACAATATGGTTTGGCAAAAACTTATAGATCATCATCGTAAATGCAAACAGTAAAACCGGAGTGATCACTCCACGGATCCGTATCATCTGATCCGCGAACCGTTCCATTACCGGATAATGTTCTGTAATAAATATATTCAGTGTATTACCGAATACCGATAATACCAGCAAAAATATAATTACTATAATGAATGCTACGGTATAAAAAGTAGCACGGATTCTCAAAATAAAATAATTACGTGTCTCTTTACACCCATATACACAGTTCAGTCCTGTCGTAAGTGCAAGTACACCTTTTCCGGCAGACCATAATGCCACGATAATGGTTAATGAGATAATTCCTGTAGATTGATTATAGACCTGATTCACAATTGATACGATCAGGCTGTCAACGGTTTTGGGAAATACCTGAAGCACCGCTGTCATAACATCTGCTTTTGTAACCGGTGTATATTGTACCAGTGTGATCAACAGCATGATGATGGGGATCAGACACAGCATGAAGAAATACGCCGCCTGTGCCGCATATGCCCCCACATGGTCTTTCCCAACGCTTCCGGATATTTCCATCGCCTTATTATATAGAAACTTTACCTTTTTCATTGTTTACTCCCAAATCATTCGTTTCTATATTCTACCCGATTTTACCTTATTTGTCTATCAAAATTATTTTTCTGCCTTTTCTTCCTCACTATTCAATAACTGTCCCCGGATAAAATGTCTGTAATATTTCCTGATAATTCTTTCCTTTTTTCGCCATCTCATTCGCCCCGTTCTGGCTCATACCTACCCCGTGGCCATATCCACCGCCTTTTATGGTGTAGACATTCTCTTTCTTTTCAATGGTAAAAAATGCACTTGGAAGCAGCGCACTGCTTTTTACTTTTTTTCCATCCTGTCTGCAGATTTCGTATCCTTCTCCGCCCAGTGCTCTGCGGATTTTATTCTCTGTATCTACGGTTACTGCACCTTTATCGCCGGTTGCTTTTATCTGAAGTACAACGTCTCCCGGACCTTTCTTTGTGATCTCCAGATTCTGAAGTGTTCCGATATCTGTCTTCGTATTCACACAGATCAGCTTCGACAGGACATCCGCCGATATGTCAGCCTCCCACCTGTACCAGGGAATCTGCGCTTCATAATCTCCATCCTGGTCTTTCACTTCTACGGATTGCAGGTAAGCATTTTCCGGACTGTCTGCATCTCCCCAGGCCTCCATGGTCGTCGTCTTTCCACAGGATGTAGAATAATAATATGTCGTTACGATCTGTCCCTGATACTTTACCAGCTGCCCTTTTGTCTCCTGCACCGCCTCCGATGCCGATTCCTGAGATGCCGAATTATTATATACCTGAAAATCCGTACTGTCGTTGACATGTGCCTGATATTCCGGATATGCATAATCTTCCATCTGGCGTCTCGCATAGTTTCTCGCACAAACTGCCTGCGCTTTTAACGCTTCCTTCTGATACGCTGCCGGCATTTCACTTGGTACTACTTTACAGAGATAATCTTCCACCGGAAGCTCATTTACAATCACAACCCCTTCCGAAGTCCTGTATAATTCCAAAGCTCCTGCATAAGACGGCGTCCCATATCCTCTCTGCAGATTTTTAATCGTAATCTCTGCATTATTCCTGGCTTCAATCTTGATTGTACCATTCTGAAATCTTCCATCATCTGCCGCTATCCGGACTTCCTGATTACCGGGAATTTCTTCTGTCTGTTCCACCCCTGCACTATTTTCCGGTCCTTCCGGCGAAATACTGCGGATTACCAGTCCCTGATCTGAGGAAAGTACTGCTTCTTTATGTACGATTTCCTGATAACCGTCCGTCATGATCAACACGCGGATCTTATCAGAGTTTTCTATCGTCCCATCTGGTTCCGTCTGGTTTTCCCCGTCTGTATTTTGTGCGCTTTCATCCTTATTTTCTCCTATTTTAAATAATTCTTCCAGCCGGCTCTGTATGGAGATTCCTTCTTCTTTTTTATGAACATCAGAGACACTTTCTTCTATTCCGGTCTTTAGGCCTGCGATCATACATAGTAACAATAAAATCCATGTAATATATACACTATAATGTCTTTTCTTTTTCACATTTACCGCCTCTCCACAATCTTGCTTTCCTTTTTCGCACTTACTGTCTATCAACCCATTCACAGGTATTATTTGCAACATTGACCTCAACACGACCAGCCCACTCATCTACTCTCCTGGAAGTCATTTACAGATAATCAAACATCAGATAGCATTTCCTACATACTCCAATATCTCCAGAGCTTGCCGCCCAGATTGTCTTGTATACTTCGCACGTCGAAAAAAAGACAGCCGTACGAGACGACTGCCTTTTATCTTTTGTATATTCCCCAAAATGCCGGTTCCTGTATTCTGACTCCTAGCACCCAGCTAGGTGGGTATCCGCATCTGCTTTTCTGCCTTCCACTGCGAAATCGATGGCCTGACATATTACAGAGATGTAAGACTCCCGTTTAAAGTATTGTAGGTTCAAAACTACAAGAGTATCGAACATTCCAGGTTTCCACTGCACTTATTATAACCCATTTACATGGATTTTACAACCCTTTACAATTGTCTGATTTTAATCAGATTCATTAGCGCTTCTTATAACTGTGGTCCTGCTGAAACTAAAGCTTTACCAGCTTCATTTCCTTCGTATTTAGCAAAGTTCTTGATGAATCTTGCAGCAAGATCTTTTGCTTTTTCATCCCACTCAGCTGCATCAGCATATGTGTCACGAGGATCAAGGATTCCTGTGTCAACGCCAACGAGTTCTGTAGGTACTTCGAAGTTGAAATATGGGATTGTCTTTGTTTGAGCGTTCTTGATATCTCCGTTTAAGATAGCGTCGATGATTCCACGTGTATCTTTGATAGAGATACGTTTTCCTGTTCCGTTCCATCCTGTGTTAACCAGGTATGCTTTTGCTCCACTCTTCTCCATCTTCTTAACAAGCTCTTCTGCATATTTTGTAGGATGCAGTTCCAGGAATGCCTGTCCGAAGCAAGCTGAGAATGTTGGTGTAGGCTCTGTAATTCCACGCTCTGTACCAGCAAGTTTTGCTGTGAATCCTGACAGGAAGTAGTACTGTGTCTGCTCTGGTGTCAGTACAGATACTGGAGGAAGTACTCCGAATGCATCAGCTGACAGGAAGATTACATTCTTAGCTGCCGGTGCTGAAGATACTGGACGTACGATATTTTCAATATGATCGATTGGGTAAGATACACGTGTATTCTCTGTTACACTCTTATCTGCGAAATCAATCTTTCCGTTTTCATCAAGTGTTACGTTCTCAAGAAGAGCGTTACGTTTGATTGCGTTGTAGATATCTGGCTCAGATTCTTTGTCAAGGTTGATAACCTTAGCGTAGCATCCGCCTTCGAAGTTGAATACTCCGTTGTCATCCCATCCGTGCTCGTCATCACCGATCAGAAGACGCTTAGGATCTGTAGAAAGTGTTGTCTTTCCTGTTCCTGAAAGTCCGAAGAAGATTGCTGTGTTTTCTCCGTTAAGGTCTGTGTTAGCTGAGCAGTGCATAGAAGCCATTCCTTTAAGTGGAAGGAAGTAGTTCATCATAGAGAACATACCTTTCTTCATCTCTCCGCCGTACCATGTATTAACGATAACCTGCTCTTTGCTTGTGATGTTGAACATTACAGCTGTCTCTGAGTTCAGTCCTAATTCTTTGTAGTTTTCAACTTTTGCTTTAGAAGCATTGTATACGATGAAGTCTGGCTCAAAGTTCTCAAGCTCTTCTGCTGAAGGTTTGATAAACATGTTTGTTACGAAATGAGCCTGCCAAGCAACTTCTACGATGAAACGGATTGCCATACGTGTATCTTTGTTTGCTCCGCAGAATGCATCTACAACATAAAGTTTTTTGTTAGAAAGTTCTTTGAGCGCAAGGTCTTTTACTGCGTCCCAAGCTTCCTGTGTTGCAGGATGGTTATCATTCTTGTATTCATCAGATGTCCACCATACAGTATCTTTTGAATTCTCATCTACTACGATGAACTTATCTTTAGGAGAACGTCCAGTGTAGATACCAGTCATTACGTTAACTGCACCAAGTTCACTTTCCTGTCCTTTTTCAAAACCTTCGAGTTCTGGTTTTGTTTCTTCCTCAAATAATAATTCATAAGAAGGATTGTGTACGATTTCTGTCGTTCCTGAAATGCCATACTTGCTTAAATCGATTTTAGCCATCTTCATTTAACCTCTTTTCTTTTATTTGCTGCTGTATATTTATAAATTTTGTTTTTTCATATTCTCCCACAACAGCATTTGCTTTATTATTGCATTTTTCTACGCAAAAGTCAACACTTTAACAATCTTTTCACAATGCGTTTTTGCAAGTTTTATTCATAAATCTTTTATTTTCAATACTTTTTTCTCGTTATGAAGCAAAAAATGCAAGATTTGAAATCAAATCTTGCATTTAATACTTTTTATCAATTATGAATTTTCTTTATTTTTAATAGAAGTCTCTTCTATACTTCCAGAATCCCCTGTACCATTTCTTTCATCTTATCTGCATCACATTCCAGATCATGAAGGATATTGGCATTCAGAATATCCTTGATTGCCTGTGGCATCTCGCGTCCTGAAGTCTCTTCCAGTACGCTTAAAAGACTAAATTCATCCTGTTCCTCGTATTTTTTATCGATTGCACTCATAACGCTCTTTACGAATTTGTACGGGCTTGCTGTAGAGGCAATGACACATTTCTTTGTATCCCCGCTGTTCTTCTGATAACAGTCACATACATAAGAAGCTACACTTGTGTGTGTATCCATGACATATCCTGTCTTGTCATATACTTTTTTGATATTTTCCGCACACTCTTCTTCTGTTGCATATCCTGCGGCAAAATCATCCAGACGCGCTTTCATATCTTCTGTGATCGTGTATTTTCCAGCTGATTTCAGCGCTTCCATCATGTCTTTTGTCTTCTGGTCATCGTCTCCGCTGATTCTGTAGATCAGACGTTCCAGGTTGCTTGAGATCAGGATATCCATAGATGGTGATGTTGTCAGAATGAACTCTCTGTTCTTATCGTAATCTCCTGTCTGGAAGAAATCAAATAGTACTTTATTATCATTTGATGCACATACGAGCTTGTCGATCGGAACTCCCATCTGTTTTGCATAGTAAGCAGCCAGGATATTTCCAAAGTTTCCTGTCGGAACTACAACATTGATCTGCTCGCCATCTTCAATCTCTTCATTTTCCAGAAGTTTTGCATATGCATTTACATAATATACAACCTGTGGAACCAGACGTCCGATATTGATAGAGTTTGCTGATGAGAACTGATATCCGTTCTTTGCAAGCTGCTCTGCAAGTTCTTTGTCTTCGAACATTGCTTTTACACCACTCTGAGCGTTATCAAAGTTGCCATGGATTGCTACTACGTCTACGTTCTGTCCTTTCTGTGTTACCATCTGAAGTTCCTGTACTTTGCTGACTCCGTTCTTTGGATAGAATACAATGATTCTTGTTCCTTCTACGTCTGCAAATCCTGCAAGTGCAGCTTTTCCAGTATCTCCGGATGTGGCAGTCAGGATTACGATCTCATTTTTTACATTATTTTTCTTAGCTGAAGTTGTCATCAGATGTGGCAGAATCGATAATGCCATATCCTTAAATGCAATCGTTGCACCATGGAATAGTTCCATATAATATGTATCGTCTACTTTTACAAGTGGAGCAATCTCTTCTGTATCGAACTTACTGTCATATGCTTTGTTAATACAGTTTTTCAGCTCTTCTTCTGTAAAATCCGTCAGGAACTGCTTCATTACGAGATAAGCGATTTCCTGATATGTCTTTCCTTTCAGATCAGACATTGATACATCCAGTTTTGGAAGTTCGGATGGTACAAAAAGTCCTCCGTCCGGAGCCAGTCCTTTTAAGATTGCTTCAGATGCTGTTACTTTCAGATTCGAATTTCTTGTACTTTTGTAATATAAACCCATGCCAACTCTCTCCTTATATTGATTACTTTCTCTTGCTGTTTGTGTATTTTACCAATCCACCTGCTGTGATCAGTTTCTGCATGAATTCCGGGAATGGCTGTCCCTGGAACTCTGTTCCTTTTGTTCTGTCGTAGATCTTTCCGCTGTCAAAATCAATTTCCACTTCATCTCCTGCTTCAATTGCTTTTGCTGCTTCCGGACATTCAATGATCGGAAGTCCGATGTTGATCGAATTACGGTAGAAAATTCTTGCAAATGTCTCTGCGATTACACAGCTTACTCCTGCTGTTTTAAGACACAGTGGTGCATGTTCTCTTGATGATCCGCATCCAAAGTTCTTATTGGCAACAATGATATCTCCAGGCTGTACTTTGTTAACGAATTCCGGATCAATATCAGCCATTGCGTGACTTGCAAGTTCCTGTGCATCATAAGAGTTCAGGTATCTTGCCGGAATGATTACGTCTGTATCTACGTTATCTCCATATTTAAAAACATGTCCTAAAGCTTTCATTATTTGTCACCTACTTTCTCTGGGTTTGCGATATATCCTGCGATTGCACTTGCTGCTGCTACTTCAGGTGATGCCAGATAGATCAGGGAATCTACATGTCCCATTCTTCCTACGAAGTTACGGTTTGTTGTAGATACGCATTTTTCACCGGCTGCCATAACACCCATATGTCCACCCATACATGGTCCGCAGCTTGGTGTGTTAACCGCACATCCTGCATCAACAAAGATTTCAAGAAGTCCCTCTCTGATACACTGTTTGTAGATCTTCTGTGTTGCCGGAACTACCATAACACGCACATCCGGATGAACCGTATGTCCCTGAAGAATAGCTGCTGCCTTTCTCATATCTTCCATTCTTCCATTTGTACAAGATCCGATTACAACCTGATCGATCTTGATCGGCTCCATAGCCTCGATCTCATCGATGGTCTTTGCATTACCCGGAAGATGTGGGAATGCTACCGTCGGACGGACTTCAGAAAGGTCGATTTCTACAACGTTTTCGTATTCTGCATCTTCATCTGCTTCATATACTGTGTACGATTTCTTTGTATGTTCTTTTAAGTATTCTTCTGTCTTTTCGTCTACCGGGAAGATTCCGTTCTTAGCACCAGCTTCGATTGCCATATTCGCCATGGTAAATCTGTCTGCCATTGTAAGATTCTTGATTCCGTCTCCGGTAAATTCCATAGATTTGTAAAGTGCACCGTCTACACCAATCTTTCCGATGATGTGGATGATGATATCTTTACCGCTTACATATTTGCCCGGCTTTCCTGTCAGTACGAATTTGATCGCGCTTGGAACTTTGAACCACAGTTCTCCCATTGCCATACCTGTTGCGATATCTGTTGTACCAACTCCTGTAGAGAATGCCCCAAGAGCTCCGTATGTACATGTGTGCGAATCTGCACCGATAATACATTCACCGGCTGCAACTACACCTGCTTCTGGAAGAATTGCATGTTCTACTCCTGATTTTCCCTGTTCAAAATACCAGCTGAGTCCCTGATCTTTTGCAAACTCTCGGATTGCCTTTGAGTTCTCTGCTGATTTGATGTCTTTATTTGGTGTAAAATGGTCTGGAACCAGTACCACTTTATCTTTATCAAATACCTTGTCTGCCATCTGTCTGAATATCGGCAGGGCCATCGGTCCTGTAATATCATTCGCCATGACTACATCTAATTTTGCTTCTATTAACTGACCTGCTGTTACGCTTTCAAGACCTGCGTGAGCTGCCAGTATCTTCTGTGTCATCGTCATTCCCATAACGCACCTGTACCTCCTTGATTTCTGATAGTCTTACGGAGTATTTTAGCACACTAAAATATCTCGTGCAATAAATTATACATTTTCGTGCATATTTTTTCTTAATACAATCCAATATTTTCTGTGTTTTTTAAGCAGAATGAGCAATACATAATTCTTTTAATAACCGGAAAGTGAATTATATATTGCTCATTTTTATGCAGCTTGTCCATACTGCCAGACATCTCTTATTATTTTATTTTCTTTATGTTATGCAGATATGGTATCTCAATCGGGTCAATCGGCGTTGCCGGATTCTCAATCTGCCCTTTCATGGTTCTTTTATGCTTCTTTAAAAGCGCTCCGCCTTTATTATAAAACCAGAAAGAATAGGTCAGAATCTTGTGCGCCGGTCCCATCTTGTCTTTTGCCGTCTTACCATACAACACACCACCTGCTTCGATCGCCGCCTTATTTCGTATCAGTGCGATCAGCTCCGTCTCACAGGTCACTCTCTCCGGCAGTATCGTATACCCCGTCCCGATACAGTCCGGTCTGTGCGCATCACTTCCTCCGATTCCCGGCTTTTTATACTTTTCTGCAAGCTTTCTTGCTCCTTCGTTTGATTCTGCTGACTCGCAGGCATTAAATGCCTCAATAAAATCAAATCTTTTGATCAGTTCCGGTGATTTGTAAAATCTGCTCGTGTTCGTAAAGCTCAGATATTTTTCTCCACAAGGATGAGCCGGTCCCAGAATTCCTCCGTGTCTGTGCACAAAGTCGATCAGCACAGACAATGGCAGTCCTTTCACTTCCAGGAGGCGCATCTTCACACCTTCCGGCATAATACAGATGATGTGCCCGGCGTCCAATGTATCATACTCGATTCCTTTCAGTACTACAAAGTCCTGATGCACCTTTCCTTTCATCTGATATTTCCAGTGACGGTAACCATGATACGTATCATGATCTGTGATCAACATCCCATCGAATCCTTTTTCTTTTAAGGTTGTGATGTATTCATCCAAGCTTACCCGGCTGTCAACCGATCCTTCCCGGACGTGACAATGCATGTCTATCTTCATAAGTAAGCCTCCTTAACTTTATTCTTAACAACATTATAGCACATCCCTTATAAAATACAATAAATGTGCCGGTTCTGCTTTCTTATATCTTTCTTAATTTGTTATATTTTCCTTCTTGCAGCCTGTGGCACTTTATAGAGACCACCACCTGCAGTTTCTTCCGGACACATGGCGATACAGAGAACTTACCACTGTCAGCTTCTCTTGCATACTTTGGTATAAAAAAATACCCATTACCTTTTATTTTAGTAACGAGTATTTCCATTTTCCATTCATTTTATAATATGATACAATGGTCAAAAGGTCATGCGAAAGCATGACTTATTGACCCGCAAAACACCGAAAAGCAGCCATTTTTTCGTAGAAAAATGAGCGGAATTGAGGTGTTATACTTTAATCTATATCATCTAACTTTGTAATTCCGGATTCTCCAGTTTCAAAGATTTCAATATCGTCATCATCGTCCAGATATCCTTCTTCCGGTTCCGGAATCTCGATACGTTCAATCTCATCACTGTCCAGATTATCTTTCTTCTTTGCATCCAGATCATCGATATCGAAAATTTCTGTAACAGTGGTTCCACTTGCTACATCATCTTCATTCTCTGTTGTTTCCATTTCCTCTTCTTCCGATTCATCTTCTTCCAGCCACATTCTTGCCTTTTCCACTTCGGATTCCATGGATACTTCTTCTTTGATCTTTTTCGAAAAGATCTTTTCTTTTCTTCCGATCTTTCTTGACTGCATCATAGTCTGGATCACAATACCGATCACTGCAATCGCAAGGCTCAGAACATATCCGATCCATGTTACTTTCGTCATACCAAGTAAAAATGGAAGAATCATTCCTGCCTCTACGCCGCCAACAATACCTGTCACAAAGATTACAAGGAACTCTGCAAATACCACTGTAAGGATTGCCAGTATCAGTGATACTACTGCACAGATGATCAATACTACCTGAATTTCTGATTCGATCAACATAACAAATGTAGCAAATGAACAGCAGAATGTCATAACGAATATTCCAAACTTACGTAACGCCGCACATAATACGCACAATACAATTCCACAAACCGCTATGACTGCAATTGATAATGTTGTATTCAGCCCTGCTGCGATCGCAATTGCCACTCCGGCTCCTGCACCAACAATCAGACCTACGATTGCAGATATCACTCTTACTAATTTAAGTCCAAATAATGCCATGATCACGCCCACAACTACACATGCAATCATAACCCCTGTTATTACCGGCGACTTGGCTGCAACAAAAATACTGGTAGGCCCGTCTGCCGAATTCAAAATACTTGTTACACTTTCCATATTCATATTCTACTCTCCTTTTGCGTTGAAAAGGCTGTGCATCCAAAGATCCACAGCCCCGTTCATTCCAAAGTATGCATGAGAAAATGTTACTGCCACATCTCTCTGTATATTTCAGTTTTCTTAGAAAGCTACTGCTCCGGTCTCTGTCTCGTTGATTACGTAATATACCGCAGCCTCTTCTGGTTTTATGTAGAGATCCATTGTCTTAATATCTCCAACTTTATGTCCAGATGAAGTCCATGCCTTTTTCACTCTGGCAATGATTTCTTTTTCTTCAACCTGCTTTCCAAAATATTCAACATATGCATTGACCTTAACTTCTTTTTTTGCGGTTGTCTTTCTTGTTGTAGTTTTCTTAGCTGGTTCTTTCTTTGCTGTCTCTTTTGCTGCTTTTTTCTTTGTCTCTGTCTTCTTAGCAGTTGTTTTCTTTGCTGCTGTCTCTTTTTTTGTAGTTGTTTTTCTTGTTCTTGTCTTCTTAGCTGGTTCTTCTTTTGCTGTCTCTGTCTTTGTAGCTGCTGTCTTTGTAGTTTCTTTTTCAACAGTAGTTTCCGGTGTTTTCTTTGTCTCCACTTTTTCTTCTGTCTTTACTTCTGCTACTTTTTCAACCTTTTTCTCTACTGGCTTAGCTGTCTCTTCTTTTGCTGTCGGTTTTACTGGCTCTTTTTCTATCTTCTTTGGCTCTGCTGATGCCACTGCCTTTACTGCTGCTTCTTTCTTAGCTGGTTCTTCTTTTACTGTTACTGTATTTGCCGATACCTTAGCAGTTACATCCTTTATAGTTGCTGTTGTTTCTTTTTTTGTAGCCATTTTATTTCCTCCTAAATCTTCCTAAGCCTTATTACCTAGTTGTCAATATTATAACACATTATTTTAAAAATGCAATTCCAACCAAAATCCTCTATATTTATACACCAAAAATCTCCAGAAGCAGTCCTGCTATGACTGCAATTCCATATAATACTGCAATGATCTTTAAGTTCTCTTTTTTATCCGGATTCACCTTAAACAGTACTACAAGTCCGATTCCCGATCCGGTACATAATCCTGCAATTACAGATGCGAAAGAAATCGCACCACTTAGATAAAGCTGGGTTAAAATTACCGATGCCGCACAATTCGGGATCAGACCGATCAATGCTGCAATGAACGGCTGAAGCACCGTATCTCCAAGCATCATTGCCGAGATTTTATCTATTCCAAGTACCTCGATACAAAGATTCAAAATTGTAGTAAATACAAACAGATATAAAAATATCTTCCCAGTATGACGAAGTGCCGGTTTTACAATCCCCGCTGAATGTTCATGACATCCACAGTCATCACAGAGCTCTCCTTCATGCTTTGGAACTGCAATTTTTTTCTTAAAGAATATATCCACAAGATATCCTGCAACGATTGCAATAATCACCTTCATCAGAAGTAATACACCAATCTTTCCTGCATATTCCGGGTTGCCCATAATAATCAGTACCGCTTCATCAGAAGTTGCAAGAAATACTGCAATCAGTGTTCCTATCGTAACGATTCCTCCTGAATACAGATTTGCCGCCATTACCGAAAATCCACACTGTGGGATGCATCCTACAATCGCACCAACAACAGGACCTGCCTTATCTACTTTTATCATGAGTTTTTTTGTAAAATCACTGGAATAATGTTCCAACGCCTCTATCAGCAGAAAGGCAACAAACAAAAACGGAAGCATCTTTACACAATCAATCGCTGCATCTAATAATACGTCAACAAGCATTTCCATTACTATTGTCTCTCCTTTATTCATTTTTTTGATAACATTCTTATTCTAGATGCTGGAGTCATATTTTTCAAGCAAAATTCTGCCCAGACTTTATATTATTTTTCTCAATTATTCTGTGATTTTCAGTTTTTATTCTGTATAATACAATATATATAGTATTTTACAGAAGGGACGTGAATCTATGAGTACATTTGAACGAATCCAGTCCGGCCTTCCGGGACTTGACTCCATGCTCGATTCCATTCGGATGGGTGATAATGTTGTCTGGCAGGTATCCAGCATGGATGATTATATGCAATTTGTAACTCCGCTTTATAACCAGCTGCAAAAAGAAGGAAAAGAACTTCTGTATATGCATTTTGCCGGTCATACGCCTCTGCTTCAAAAAAGTCCCGGTATCCGGATCTATAAATTTGATCCTTCCGACGGATTCGAAGCTTTTACCATGAACGTCAGACGCAGGATCAAAGCCGAAGGCCGTGATGCATTCTATGTATTTGACTGCCTTTCCGATCTGCAGGCTGCCTGGGCTACCGACCTTATGATGGGCAACTTTTTTAAAGTTACCTGTCCGTATCTGTTTGAGTTAAACACGGTTGCATATTTTCCTCTTCTGCGTGGACAGCATTCTTTTGATGCGGTTGCACGTATTCAGGAAACCACCCAATTGCTTCTGGACGTATACTCAGATAATGAAAATCTCTATATTAATCCGCTCAAAGTCTGGAACCGTTATTCGCCAAATATGTTTCTTCCTCATAAATATATAGAAGAAAATGGTTCCTTTCTTCCATTAAAAGGTGGCTACGAAATCAGTCGTTTTTATTCGCTGGTAGATTCATTGACAACCACCGCTGAAAATCAAAATCTGGATAGCTGGGAACGTTTTATCACAGATACAAGACGTACCTACCGTAAAGAAGGGATTTTTACTCCCGCTGTTGAAGATATCATCTCTCACACGATGATGTCTAATGACGACAAAATCCTTTCCTTATTGAGAACCTATTTTGAACCGGATGATTATTTTCTTGTTTATAAACGTATGATCGGAACCGGATGTATCGGAGGGAAAGCCTGTGGCATGCTCCTGGCAAGAAAAATCATTCAAACAGATAATCCCGGAGCATTTGCCCGCATGGAACCTCACGATTCCTATTATCTGGGCTCCGATGTATTTTATACCTATATCGTCCATAATAAGTTCTGGCGTCTTCACATTCACCAGAAAACAAAGCAGGGATATTTTAAGCTCGCTCCAGAACTTGAAAGAGCATTTCTGCAAGGTTCTTTCCCTGAAGCGATCCGGCTTCAGTTTATCCGTATGCTGGAATATTTTGGTCAGCGTCCGATTATTGTCCGCTCCAGCAGTCTTCAGGAAGATGCTTTTGGTAATGCATTTGCCGGAAAATACGAATCCGTCTTTTGTATCAATACCGGAACCATGGACGAACGACTAAATGAGCTTGAAAATGCCGTCCGCACGGTATATGCAAGTACCATGAATCCATCTGCCCTGGAATATCGAAGACAACGTGGTCTTGGTTTCAAAGACGAACAAATGGCGCTTCTTATCCAGCGTGTATCCGGATCTATGTACGAAGACTTTCTCATGCCAAATGCCGCCGGTGTCGGATATTCCTACAGTGCCTATAAATGGGACAATTCCATCAACGCATCCGATGGTATGCTTCGTCTTGTAATGGGACTTGGCACCCGGGCCGTTGACCGTACCGAGGGCGATTACCCGCGGATTGTGAATCTCTCTGCCCCGGACCGCTCTACCCTGACCGCAAGCTGGGCAAAGCACCAATATTCACAGCGTTATGTTGACCTTATGGATTATACTACAAAATCTCTTTCTTCCAGACCTTTGATGGCTGTAACTCCCCATATGGACAACTGGTATAAAAAGCTGGTGTTAGAACATGATTATGATGCAGAGCGGACATTTCGCGAACGTGGACAGCACCGTGAAATTCTCTTTGCAAGCTGTGAGGGACTTGTACGGAACAAAGAATTTACCGACTGCATGAAATCTCTTTTACATACCTTGCAAAATGCTTATCAATATCCTGTCGACATTGAATTTACCATCAATGGAAATGATGACGGTGAATTTGTCTTTAACTTATTACAGTGCCGGCCGCTTCAGGTAGGCACAAGGCGCGATGCTGTAGTTGTTCCTTCTCTTCCGGATGAAAAGACAGTTTTTTCCGTTACAGACGCTTCCATGGGCGGCTCGCGGGCAGAAGATATTGACTATGTGATCCTGATCGATGCGAAAGCTTATTATGAATTTCCATATAAGCGCAAACCAGACATTGCACATATTATCGGCGATATCAACCAACATTTTCGTAAATCAAAAAAGAACCTGCTTTTATTTGCTCCCGGCCGTATCGGAACTTCTTCTCCGGAACTTGGCGTTCCGGTAAGCTTCGCTCAAATCAATCATTTCTGTGCGATCTGCGAAATGTCCGATAGCGAAGCCGGATATATGCCTGAGCTCTCCTATGGCAGTCACATGTTCCAGGATCTTGTTGAAGCGGAGATTTTTTATACTGCGTTATTCGATAATCAGAAAACACGGCTGTTCCATAAGGATATTTTTCATGATATGTCTAACATTCTTACAGAGATACTGCCTGATTGCAAAGACTATGAAGATATTGTAAAGTTTTATCATACCGGGGATATGCATTTGAAATTATACTCAGATATCCAGAATGAGAAAACCATACTTGGATTCGAGTAATATCCGGTATATACAGAGGACCCGCCACTGGCAGCTTCTCTTGCATACTTAGGTATCAAAATGAGCAGTGTATACATAACGATCCATTCCCACTTCGTCTGTATATACACTGCTCATTCCTATTTTATATAACTCTGTCAGCTCATAACTTTCAAACTGATTTTATCCTACTTTTTATAAATTCCCTCTAACACATCAACCGTTCCTTCTATTCCAAGAAGGCTTGCATTTAAAAGTATCTGGTGGGAACTGATGCTTCCCCATTCCAGTCCCGTATGGGATTCATAATAATATTTGCGTTCCCGGTCCATACGTTTGATCCGGTCAAGCGCCTTCTTTTCTGACACATCATACCGTTCGGCAATGCGTTTTACACGGTCTGCCCTGTCAGCACAGATAAATACGTTTATACAGTTCGGATTGTCTTTTAATACATAATCCGCACAACGTCCAACGATTACACATGAACCTTTTGCCGCTAACTTTCGGATAATTTCCGACTGAAGTTCGAACATCTGCTCTGTGAGCGGCTGTACATATTCTTCTGAATTAATATAGGAAGAATATCCCATCGGTGAGATCACATAACTGGATACAAATCTATTAAGCGATGTCTCGTCAATCGCTTTTGCCGTCTCTTCCCTGATATCCATCTTCTCTGCTGCCATTCTGACCAGATTGTTATCATATAACGGAATATCCAGTCTTGTTGCAAGCAGATTCCCAATCTCATGACCGCCGCTTCCAAATTGTCTGCCTATTGTAATAATCTTATGTTCTGTCATAGGTATCCCTCCTTCAGATAAAAAGTAACGCAATAATTTGCCTTTATTATACCTTTTTTCATCAGAAAATACCATATATTTTCCCTGATTATTCTGTTAATTACCGCAGTTTATTTTTTCAAAAGTATGCCTGTTATTGCTTTAACTCACCTGACGTTTTTCTTCAACCAGAAAGCCCTTTTTACGTAACTCTTCTTCAATCAGATCCAGTGTTTCTTCACTGTCTGCGCTGACCTTATGATAATGATAATTGGATGTGATATTCTTAAGCGGACTTGATTTTCCACTTCTGATATCTTCCATAAATGCACCGACTTTTCTTCTGGAACTAAGTGCCAGATCCGCCTCCATCTTGCCATAGACTCTATGATGGATCATTACATTATCTACACATCCTCCAAGGTCTACGATGGCATTCAGTTCCTCTTCCAGCTGTTCATCTGTATGCTGTACTTTGAAGATTCTGCTCACCGTTTTTGGCTCGTTCAATATATATCCACGGTTTGTTGATATGATCTCATATCCTGCCGCTCTGATCAATGCAATATCCTGCACGATCACCTGACGGCTGACATTATAAAGAGAAGCAAGCTTTGTCCCTGATACCGGAGCTTTACTTTCCTGAATCTGTCTGATTATCTGTTCTCTTCTTTCAGATCCGTGCATTTTTCTGCCACCTCCCAATTCTTTATTTTCTGCTATTTCATCTACAGATTCTACCACTGGCTGATCTATCCGGATTGATCCATTTCTATGCATTTCCGCAATCTTCGAACAGATTAAATCGCATGGAGGTGTTTTAAAGAAATATCCAGAATCGGAGCCGAATGTGTCAGTGCCCCACTGGAAATGTAATCAACACCAAGCGAGGTCAGTCGTCCGATATTTTCTTTTGTTACATTTCCGGAACACTCTGTCTCTGCCCGTCCATCAATGATACGTATTGCCTCCTGCATCTCTTCCGTAGACATATTATCCAGCATGATGATGTCTGCACCTGCTTCTACAGCTTCTTTTACCATGTCAAGATTCTCTACTTCTACCTCGATTTTTCTTACGAATGGTGCATAGTCTTTTGCCATCTGTACGGCTTTTGTTACACTTCCGGCTGCACCAATGTGGTTATCTTTTAACAGTACCCCATCGGAAAGATTATAGCGGTGATTGTATCCGCCGCCGACTCTGACTGCATATTTTTCAAATATTCTCATATTCGGAGTTGTCTTTCTGGTATCCAGAAGCTTTGTTTTACTTCCTTCCAGAAGAGAAGCTACCGAATGTGTATAAGTTGCAATTCCGCTCATTCTCTGCAGATAGTTCAGTGCAACACGCTCACCGGAAAGAAGCACACGGATATCTCCCGTTACTTTTCCCATCAGCTGTCCGTTCTTTACTTCCTCTCCATCTTTGCAGAAGAATTCTACCTTTGTATCTTTATCCAGAAGTTCGAATACTCTCTGGAAGATCTGAAGTCCTGCGATTACTCCGTCCTGCTTGCAGATTAAGTCTACTTCTCCCTTTACCGCTTCATGCATAACCGCATTCGTTGTTACATCTTCACTTGAAATGTCTTCTTTTAATGCCTCCAGGATCAGATGATCCACCTGTAATGTCATTGTTATATTATTCATAGCCTGTCTCCTTTTTCCCTTATCTAATTTGTCTTACATCAGAGTGTATTTTTTAATTCTTTTTGTTTTCTATTGCTGCTTATACATTCTACAGACAGTATCTGACAGTTACACAGCTTTTTTCTCGGATGCTTTTTCCTGTATTTCTTCTGCTGTAATCTTTTTCGCTGCCCGTTTTGCAAATACCAGACTTTCCAGAAGCGAATTACTTGCCAGACGGTTCGCTCCGTGAACTCCGTTGCAGCTTGTCTCACCAACCGCATACAGATGTTCCATAGATGTCCTGCTGTCTGAATCCACCCAGATTCCCCCCATAAAATAGTGCTGTGCCGGTACAACCGGGATACATTCTTTTGTTACATCATAGCCTTCTTCCAGGCAATGCTCGTAGATGTTTGGGAAATGTTTTAAAATGGTCTCTTTTGGAATATGTTCCATAGAAAGCCATACATGGTCTGTTCCGTCTTTTTCCATCTCTTTCCTGATTGCCTTCGTCACCACATCTCTTGGAAGAAGCTCATCTACAAAACGTTCTTTGTTCTTATTATAAAGGACAGCCCCCTCGCCTCGTACGGACTCTGATATCAGGAAGCGTCTTCCCGGTTTCTTGGAATACAATGTTGTCGGATGGATCTGTACATAGTCCAGATGCTCCAGACGAATTCCATGCTTTTTAGCAATCTCAATCGCATCACCTGTCAGATGTGGGAAATTTGTAGAATGCTGGTAAGTACCTCCGATACCACCACTTGCAAGAATCGTATTCTCTGCATAGATTTCATAAGTTCCTTTTTCATTCTTTGCTTTGATTCCCACGCATTTTCCGTCTTCGATGATCACATCTGTCATCTCTGTATATTCATACATTTTCACATTTTTCATTTTTTTCACTTGCGCAAGTAATTTGCTGGTGATTTCTTTTCCTGTAACATCTTCATGGAACAAAATTCTTGGTTTTGAATGTGCACCTTCTCTTGTATAGGCAAATTCTCCATCCTTCTTTTCAAATTCCACTCCGTATTTTACCAGATCATTGATGATATCTCTGGAATTACGGATCATAATATCTACGGATTCTTTGCGGTTCTCATAATGACCTGCTTTCATGGTATCTTCAAAGTAGCTGTCATAGTCACCTTCGTCTCTTAATACACAGATTCCCCCCTGTGCAAGGAAAGAATCGCTGCTTTCCAGATCAGACTTGGTAATTAATATAATATCCTGTTCTTCTGGTAAATTCAAGGCACTAAAAAGTCCTGCAACCCCACTTCCTACAATTACTGTATCCGCATTCATTTTCATAATAACATCCTCTTTTCATATACTGCGTTTTTCCGTCCACAGCCAGTGATACTGACTGTTCAAACTTTCCACATTATACCACTGTTATTTACATGTGACAAGACACATGTTGCATTTTCCTTTACAGTAGAGAGTGCTATTGCTGTTTAATACATTAATTTGGGTTGGATTCCCGGTCCTTGCGTATGCCTTGGTATAAGATCTGGTCCGCGACTCCATGAAGCAAGAAGTAGTAAGAGAGCCTGAATTCCCTAAAAGCAACAGAAAGCAAACCCAAACTCGCCTGTTGGCTCAAACAGTGGATTTGCTTTCTGTTAACGGGAATCCAGACTCTCTAACTACTTCTAAGCCTCATTCCGAATGCTACCCAGCCCTTATACCAAGGCATACGCAAGTCGCGACTGGCAGGCGATAATTAATGTATTAAATGGAGGGCGTAACTGAGGATGCTTACCCCGGTAGTTCTTTTTATGATACTCCCGGGGTAAGCACTCACAGTTACGCCCTCCAACTATTTCATACACTACCGCCTGCCAATCACGACATGAGAAAGCGCTGGTATCCTGTTTGCAGCGTTTTTTGGCGCGATGTGTAGAAGTTCTTAGGCAGTTTGACTTTCCGTTAAAGGGACGGAGCGACACTGTTTGAGCCGAACGGCGAGTTTGGAGCGGAGTCCCTTTCGTCCTTGAGAGCCACGGGGACGTGAATTTCTGGCTTTTTTAGTGTCCCTGGTGGCTCTTTTATGATATTACCGGGGGAAGTTACCACGGTTACGCCTCCAACTATTTCATACACTTTCGGCTCCAGTCACGACATGAGAAAGCGCTGGTATCCTGTTTGCAGCGATTTTTGGCGCGATGTGTAGAAGTTCTTAGGTAGTTTGATTTTCCGTTAAAGGGACGGAGTGAAACTGTTTGAACGAAGTGAGTTTTGAGCGGAGTCCCTTTCGTCCTTAGGAAAGTCGGACTGCCTTAGAACTTCTGCATCGTGACATCTAGCGCAAACAGGATACCAGCGCTTTCTCATGGACCGGGAGGCCAGAACGAAATAGTGTATTAAACACCAAAAGTATTTTTTTGTGTGGAGAATGTATTGACAACTATACTTGTCATCTACTATAATGAATTTGACAAGAATAGTTGTCAAAAATGCAAATGTGAAAAGGAGATGATTATGTGCCTTTACTAAATCATTTGAAAGAATACAGATCAAAACTTGGCGTCAATCAGACGGAGATGGGAAGGCTTGCCGGGGTATCCAGGCAGACGATTAGTCAGATTGAACGAGGGGACTATTCACCGTCGGTAACATTGGCGCTTAAGCTTGCGAAGATCTGTCAGGTGAGTGTGGAAGATATTTTTGAGTATGAGGAGGAGTAGGTTATGAAGAAAACAAAGAAAAGCAGTTATTTTTCAGCAACGTGGAAGATGTTACTGGCTATGTTTATAGGCGGGATCGCAGGTGGTGTAATGGCAGTCGCTTATGAATTGATGAGAAATGGAATAAATGAAGGATTAAGGTCTGTTACAGGAACCATACAGCATTATATATTTCCTGCATTAGTTGTGGTAGCCGTTGTAACAGTTATCATCGGAGAATATAGCATGCATAGATTAAAAGAAGTATATAAAGAGATGGAAGATGCTGACGAGGAAAGGTTTTACGAATTAGATTATGAAGAAGAAATGTGGGGCGGATGGATATCTGGTAGTAATATCGTATCGCAGGTCTTCTGTATTATCATACTGTCATTTGGATATTCGTTAAAGTATATCAGATCTGGAAGCAGCAATTATTTCCTGGCAGCCTGTATTATATTCTGTTTATGTTATTTTTATGACCTGTACCTTTCTGTAAGATATGTAAAATTGATTCAGAAAGCACATCCGGAAAAACAAGGAGACCCATCTTCCAGAAAATTCCTGGAACAGTGGGTGGAAAGCTGCGATGAGGCGGAAAAAGAGGTTATATATAAAAGCGCATATAAGACATATGTAATCCTGAATAAGGTAATACCTGTATTATTACTTCTTACGATGATCTCTAATTTATTCTTGAATACCGGTATTATGGCGGTTCTTATTGTGGCAGTCATCTATCTGATTACAGGGCTTACTTATATCAGATCAAGTATGGTTTTTAAGGCAAAAAAAATAGGATAATCGGTTGATAGTATAAATATATTATGTTAAGATGAATGCACTGGAAGCAACCAGTGCATTCAAACGTTAAAAGGTCTTTTTAGAAAAGGAACATTCAGTTCCATTCATAGGGATATATCAATCCCGAAAGCTCCAATGTTTGAAAAGTTGAATCTGAAAATTTGATATGGGAAAGATGGTGATGTTATGTTTATTGGAAAATACTAGTTAGAATTTTATAATAATCAATAAATATACTTCAAACTATATTTGTTGCAGTGTTGCAATACTTAAAAGATAAGTTTATACTGAAAGGAGAAAATGGATGGAAAGTATCAAATTGTCTGATGTAAATTCTGTAGATGAACGATTTCATTATTACCAGCAGATGCTTGAAAAATTGCCAGAATCAAAAGTGATTTTTATTGTAGATGATGAGTCAGAGAAAAATGTAGAACCAATTTTGCATATAAAACGTACTGTAAAAGAGACCGGAAAAAATTATGATGATAAAAGTGAAATAATATATATTAATGCATTGATTCAGGAAGATACAGAATTAGGAAAACTAATGCATGATTTTCATTGTAGCAGGGCAGACGATATGTATAGTGAAGTATTGGCAAATAGGGTCAGAGAGCTGAAAGAAACACAGGAAGGGGTGAAATTTATGTGTAAAGAGATGGATAAAATTTATCAGGCTGGTGAGATAAGGGGAAAATATGAAACCGCAATCAAGCTAATTGAGCTGGGAGTAAACGAAGAGATGATCGCAGAAGCAGTAGGGCATAATATAGAAGAAATACAACGCTGGAAAAATAACATGAAACGATAATAATTTGATGAATAAAGATAATGAGAAGAAGTAGAAAAAAGGAGAACGAATCATGAAAGTATTCTTATACAGAAAATGCAGCACCTGCATGAAAGCTCTAAAATGGCTGGAGGCACATAACATAGAATTTGAAGAGCGTGCAATGAAAGAAGAGAATCCGACATATGAAGAGTTAAAAGAATGGCATGCAATGAGTGGATTCCCACTGAAGAAATTTTTCAATACCAGTGGTATGCTGTATAAGCAGATGAATCTCAAAGAGAAGTTAAAAGACATGTCCGAGGATGAACAGTTAAAACTTCTGGCAACGGATGGCATGCTTGTGAAGCGGCCATTGGTTATCGGAGACGGGTTTGTCCTGACAGGATTCAAAGAAAAAGAGTGGGAAGAAAAACTTTTGGCATAATGAGAAAGTGGTGGATGGATGAAGTTAAAAAAAGGCTTGTGGATCTGCAGCCTTGCTGTTATGAGTCTGTTTATTACATCTTGTACAAAGAAAGCAGAGGTTAAGGATTCTGACAAAAGTATTTACGAAGGAAGTATTCAGGATGCAGATGTGTTTATCGATATTCCGAATCTTCGTCAATACGGCGGTTACACATGTGGAACAACCTGTGTGCAGATGTTGATGAACTGGATCAATCCTTATCAGGGGGACCTGAATCTGAAAGGGTATGAAGAAGAACTTGGGACAACAGAGGATGCAGGCACTTCACCAGAACAACTGATGAATTATTTTGAAAAAAATGATGTAAAAGCCATTGCCAAAGAAGAAAGGACCATCAAGGATCTGGTGTCTGTGCTGGATAAAAAACATCCGATGCTGATGTGTATACAGGCATGGGGAGCGGAAGGATATAATACGCAAGATAAGACAAAGACGGATACATACCTGGCAGAAGGTCACTGGGTGATCTGCGCTGGATATCAGAAAGTGAAAAATGATTATGTATTTTATTTTAATGATCCGGCCTGTGTGGGATATTGCATGATGAATGAAAAAGATCTGAAACAGCGTTGGATTGACATGGATGCGGATGGCAGAATATATGACCATTACGGGATTGAGATTGCGGAGAATGAAAATATATATGATCCGCAAGGGGCGTTTTATCTGGAATAAAGGAGATAAAAGAACAGAAAATATATGGCATTGATTATTAGAAAAATCTGATGATCAGTGCTATATTTTTTGCTTTCATTCGGTTGACGGTAGTTCGTTACGCCGCCCTCATTCAGACAAAATCTCCCACGAATTATGACATATATCTTACAGAAAGCATTTTTAAGACACGCCTGGACCACGTCTTAAATAAATATTTTGACATTCAAAATACTTGACAAACAAAATATCCTGGTATATACTTTGAAAGTCAAAATAATTTAGAATCAAAATAAATCAGAGGTATTTATAATGACTGGAAGAATATGTGGGACAGGGTCTTGCGTTCCATCGTTTGCAATGGATAACAATGACATTGCAAAGCTGGTTGATACCAGTGATGAATGGATCCGGGAGAGAACCGGAGTGGTAAGACGTCATATCATCAGAGAAGAGACAACAGTATCCATGGCAGGTGAGGCTGGGAAGCGTGCACTTGATAATGCGGGGATTTCTGCAGAGGATGTGGATCTGATCATTGTTTCTACGATTTCTTCAAATGTAATACTTCCATGTACGGCATGTGAGGTTCAAAAAGAACTTGGAGCAGACCATGCGACTTGCTTTGATCTAAGTGCAGCATGTACCGGATTTGTGGTTGCCTATAATACAGCAGTGGCTTATCTGAATGCCGGTGTCTATCAGACCGCTCTGATCATTGGAAGTGAAAGCTTATCGAACCTGACGAACTGGAAAGACCGGGGAACATGCATCCTTTTTGGAGACGGCGCAGGAGCGGCGGTACTGAAAAAAGATGACACAAGATACTACCTCCCGGTAACGCATTCCAACGGTTCCAGGGGTGGCGCACTTACCTGTAAGAGCAGGTATGACAGGAGCGAGCTATCACTGCCGGATCTGACCAAGCCAGATGAAAAAGAATATCTGATGCAGATGGATGGAAGAGAAGTATTTATGTTTGCTGTAAAGAGTGTACCGCAGGTGATCAGGGAAGTACTGGAAAAGAATGATGTGGCGCAGGAAGAAATCAGCTATTACATTTTACATCAGGCGAATAAGCGGATCGTGGAAGCGATTGCAAAGAGATTAGATGAGCCGATGGAAAAATTCCCGGTAAACCTGGAAGAATACGGTAATACATCTTCGGCAAGTATTCCGATTCTGCTGGATGAGCTGAACCAGGAAGGGAAGCTTGAAAGAGGACAGAAAATTGTCCTTGCCGGATTCGGAGCAGGTCTTACCTGGGGAGCAAGTATTATAGAGTGGTAAGACAATTACATTGGGAAAAATACTTTATAAACGCCGGAACTTAAGGACAATAAGACGTGCGTGAAGAGCAGAAGTAGAAGTTATAAGTAAAATAATGAAAAAAATGATGAAAATAAAAAAGGAGAACAAAAACATGTTTGAACAGATTAAAAAAATGGTAGCAGAAAACTTAGGGGTAGAAGAAAGCCAGATTACAGAAAGTGCATCTTTCAAAGACGATCTCGGAGCAGATTCGTTAGATCTTTTTGAACTGACAATGGCACTGGAAGATGAGTACGGAATCGAGATTCCATCTGAAGATCTGGAAAAGATCGTCACAGTAGGAGACGTTGTAGAATATGTAAATGCTCATAAAGAGTAGATAAAGATCAAAAGACAAAAATTGAAAGTAAAAAAATGTTACTGTCTGCAAAACGCGTAAACAGTAACAAAAAAACAAAACCGTATATCAACAAACAAGACAATACACTTGAAAATGAGATTATAAAAGACAGGGAGTATAAAGATTATGCAGACAGAAGTAACCAGATTATTAGGAATCGAATATCCAATCATTCAGGGCGGCATGGCCTGGGTGGCAGAATACCATCTGGCTGCGGCCGTATCAGAAGCCGGCGGCCTTGGACTGATCGGGGCAGCAAGTGCTCCGGCGGACTGGGTCAGAGATCAGGTACAAAAAGCAAAAGAACTGACAGATAAGCCATTTGGGGTCAATATCATGCTGATGAGCCCATATGCTGATGAAGTTGCAAAGGTTATCGTTGAAGAAGGCGTGAAAGTAGTAACAACTGGTGCGGGTAATCCGGAGAAATACATGAAGATGTGGAAAGAAGCCGGAGTAAAAGTGATTCCGGTAGTTGCTTCTGTGGCCCTGGCAAAAAGAATGGAACGCTGCGGAGCCGATGCGCTGGTAGCAGAAGGCTGTGAAGCCGGAGGACATATCGGGGAAAGTACAACGATGGTACTGGTTCCGCAGGTTGTTGATGCAGTTAATATTCCGGTTATTGCAGCCGGAGGAATTGCAGATGGAAGAGGGATTGCTGCTGCGTTCATGTTAGGAGCAAAGGGTGTACAGATGGGAACACATTTTGTAGTAACCGATGAATCCCAGGTGCATGACAATTACAAAGAAAGAATCATCAAAGCGAAGGATATCGATTCCAGAGTAACAGGAAGAACCACAGGACATCCAGTCAGAGCCCTTCGCAATGATATGACGAGAAGATATCTGGAACTTGAAAATGCCGGAGCGGGATTTGAAGAACTGGAAAAACTTACACTTGGCGGTCTTAGAAAAGCGGTTGTAGACGGTGATGTAAAGAACGGAAGTGTGATGGCAGGACAGATTGCCGGTATGGTAAAAGAAAGAATGTCTTGTAAAGATCTGATCCAGAAACTGGTACAGGAAACAGATGCATTGATCGGAGGAAATGGATTCTATGAGTAAGATTGCATTTATTTATCCGGGACAGGGAGCCCAGAAAGCAGGCATGGGAGCTGACTTTTACGAAAAAAGTGAGATCGCAAAACATATTTTCGATCAGGCGGGCGAAGAACTGGATCTGGATATGAAGGCCCTTTGTTTTGAGGAAAATGAAAAACTTGACCTGACCGAATATACGCAGGCAGCAATGGTTACCACCTGTCTTGCGATGACAAGAGTTGCAGAAAGCAAAGGCTTAAAAGCAGATATCACGGCAGGATTAAGTCTTGGCGAATATCCGGCAATCGCAGTTGCCGGCGGGATGAATGATATGGATGCCGTCCGTCTGGTAAGACAGAGAGGAATACTGATGCAGAATACAGTTCCGGCAGGTGAAGGGGCAATGTGTGCAGTAATGTCCATGGATGCAGAGGAGATCGAAAAGGTAACCGGACCGATCGACGGTGTGTCGATTGCAAATTATAACTGTCCGGGGCAGATTGTGATTACCGGAAAAAAAGAAGCAGTGGAAGAAGCGGCAGAAAAGTTAAAAGAAGCTGGCGCAAGACGTACCGTTATGTTAAATGTCAGCGGACCATTTCATTCACAGATGTTAATTCCGGCAGGTGAAAAGCTTGCAGAAGAGCTGGATCGGATCAGATTCCATGAGCTGAAGATTCCATATGTAACGAATGTATCCGCAGAAAAAGTGACAGATATTAAGGAGACTTCCGGACTTCTTACAAAGCAGATCAGTTCGCCGGTGCGCTGGATGCAGAGCATGGAACATATGATCGCAGACGGTGTTGATACATTTGTAGAGATCGGACCGGGCAGGACACTGGAAGGATTCTTAAGAAAGATCGACCGGAGTGTGAACGTATTCCACATTTCTCAGTGGGAGGATGTGGATAAAGTCTGCGCAGAACTTGCAGAGAGTGGAAATGTGATGGAGGAAGCGTAAAGATGAGTCAGACAATGGAAGGAAAAGTTGCGGTTGTGACCGGAGCATCCAGAGGAATCGGGAAAGCAATTGCGATCAATCTTGCATCCAAAGGTGCGACGGTTGTGATTAATTATAATGGTTCAAAAGAAAGAGCCGAAGAAGTAAAAAATATAATTGAAGCTGCAGGTGGCAGGGCAGTTGTTAGGCAGTGTAACGTGGCTGACTTTGATGCATGCAAAGAATTCATAGAGACGGTTATCAAAGAGTACGGCAGAATCGATATTTTGGTAAATAATGCAGGAATTACAAAAGACGGACTGCTTATGAAGATGTCGGAAGAAGATTTTGACCAGGTGTTAGATACGAACTTAAAAGGAGCGTTTCACACGATCCGTTTCGCACTGCGCCAGATGATCAGACAGAGAAGCGGACGCATTGTGAACATGGCATCCGTGGTAGGTGTCAGTGGAAATGCAGGACAGGCGAATTATGCAGCATCCAAGGCCGGTGTGATCGGTCTTACAAAGACTGCGGCCAGAGAAGTCGCATCCAGAGGAATTACAGTGAATGCGATTGCGCCTGGATTTATAGAGACAGATATGACAGAAGTACTTCCGGAAAAAGTAAAGGAAGCAAGTATTTCCCAGATCCCGCTTGGAAAGTTTGGAAAAGCGGAAGATGTGGCGGATGCAGTTGCATTCCTTGCTTCGGATGAGGCAGCGTATATTACCGGACAGGTGTTGCATGTGGACGGCGGTATGGTGATGTAAAGGAGATTAGGAAATATGAAGAGAAGGGTTGTAGTGACTGGACTTGGAGCGGTGACTCCGATCGGTAATACGGTAGAAGAGTTCTGGAATGGCATCAAAGCAGGAAAAGTGGGAATCGGAGAGATCACAAAATTCGATACCACAGAATATAAAGTAAAGATCGCAGCCGAGGTAAAAGATTTTCAGGCAAAAGACAGAATGGATTTTAAAGCAGCAAGAAGGATGGAGCCATTTTCCCAGTATGCGGTAGCGGCCGCAAAAGAAGCTTTTGAAGACGCCGGGCTTGATATGAAGAACGAAGATCCATTCCGTGTCGGAGTAATCGTAGGATCTGGCATCGGAAGCCTTCAGGCAGTGGAAAAAGAATACGAAAAGATCAGAACAAAAGGACCTGGAAGAGTCAATCCGCTTCTGGTTCCGATGATGATCTCTAACATGGCTGCAGGTAACATTTCCATCCAGCTTGGATTAAAGGGAAAATGTACCAACGTAGTCACAGCCTGCGCAAGTGGAACGAACTGCATCGGTGATGCACTGCGTGCCATCCAGTACGGAGATGCAGAGGTCATGCTCGCCGGTGGTGCAGAAGGATGTATCTGTCCGACCGGAGTGGCGGGATTTACAAGCCTTACAGCACTTTCAACTTCGACAGACCCGATGAAAGCATCCAGACCATTTGATAAGGACAGAGATGGATTCGTTCTTGGCGAAGGTGCCGGTGTGGTCGTGCTGGAAGAACTGGAACATGCGAAAAACCGTGGGGCCAGAATCTATGCGGAACTTGTTGGATATGGTTCTACAGGAGATGCTTATCACATTACATCTCCGGCAGAGGACGGAAGCGGGGCTGCAAAAGCAATGGAGCTTGCAATGGAAGAAGGTGGAATTGAACCTTCCCAGGTGGACTATATCAATGCGCACGGAACAAGTACACATCACAATGACTTGTTTGAGACACGTGCGGTCAAGCTGGCACTTGGTGATGCGGCAAAAGATGTCGTGATCAACTCGACGAAATCCATGATCGGTCATCTTCTTGGTGCTGCAGGGGGTGTGGAATTCATCACTTGTGTGAAGACAATCCAGGATAACTTCATCCACCAGACGGTGGGAACTGAAGTTGCAGATGAAGAGTGTGATCTGAATTATGCAATCGGTGCGCCGGTAGAAAAAGAAGTAAATTATGTACTGACCAACTCACTTGGATTTGGCGGACATAATGCAGTTCTGCTGTTGAAAAGATATGAGGCCTAGTAACCACAGGAGGGACAAAGAAGCATATGGAAATGGAGAAAATGATCGAACTCATAGACGCCGTGTCAAAATCAGACCTGACAGGATTCAAATATGAGGAAGATGGTATCAAACTGCATTTGAGCAAAAAAGAGAATACATGCTATGTGACGGAAAATGTGTCTGCCCCGGTGAACCAGGCAGGTATGATGACTTCTGCTAAGAGTGTAAATGAAATGGAAAAAACAGATGCAGAGAAAAAAATGGTAGAAGAAAAAGAAGAAGCCGCAGCTGGAAATGTCGTAGAATCCCCGCTGGTAGGAACTTTCTATGCAGCCCCGGCAGAAGATGCACAGGCATTTGTCAAAGTCGGTGACAAAGTAGAAAAAGGACAGACACTTGGAATCGTGGAAGCGATGAAGCTGATGAATGAAATCGAAAGCGATTACAGCGGAACAGTTGCAGAGATTCTGGTACATAACCAGGAAGGCGTAGAATACGGGCAGCCGTTATTCCGTATCGTGTAGGAGGCAGATATATACTATGAATCATTTGAATATTAAAGAAATCCAGGAGATTATCCCGCACCGTCATCCATTTCTTCTGCTGGATTACATCGAAGATTATGTACCGGGAGAGTATGCGGTTGGGTATAAATGTGTGTCTTACAGAGAAGAATTCTTTGCAGGACATTTTCCAGAAGAGCCGGTGATGCCCGGTGTACTGACAGTGGAAGCACTGGCACAGGCAGGTGCGGTTGCAATCTTAAGCCTGGAAGAGAATAAAGGAAAGATCGCATATTTTGGCGGGATTAATAAATGTAAGTTCAAAGGAAAGATCGTTCCGGGAGACAAGGTACGTCTGGAGACGAAGATCATCCGCAGGAAAGGACCTGTCGGCGTTGGTGAGGCAGTTGCCAGTGTGGATGGAAAAGTCGTAGTAAGTGCAGAACTGACATTCATGGTTGGATAGTCAGTTACACATCTGATGGAAGCGTGGCAGCAGGAATGTAAAGTCATTCTGCATTGACAGAGATGAAAAGGGATCAACATAGGAGTGTAAATAAAAATGATAAAAAAAGTATTGATCGCAAACAGAGGAGAGATTGCAGTGCGTATCATCCGCGCTTGCCGCGAGATGGGAATTGAGACCGTAGCGGTCTATTCCGAGGCAGACAAAGAAGCATTGCATACCAAGCTTGCAGATGAAGCCATCTGCATCGGACCTGCTCCGTCAAAGGACAGTTATCTCAGCATGGAAAATATCATCAGTGCAACCATTATCAGCGGTGCAGATGCAATCCATCCGGGCTTTGGATTCTTATCCGAGAACAGTAAATTTGCAGAGCTGTGTGAGCAGTGCAACATTACTTTCATCGGACCAGATTCGAAAGTCATTGCAAGTCTTGGAAACAAACAGGTTGCGAGAAATACGATGATGGCAGCAGGGGTGCCGGTGATTCCGGGAAGTAAAGAGCCAGTCTATGATGCAAAGACTGGTGCCGCATTAGCACAGGAGATCGGCTATCCGGTTATCATCAAAGCAGCTTTAGGAGGCGGTGGTAAAGGCATGCGTACCGCCTGGACACCGGAAGAGTTTGAATCTGCATTTCAGACAGCACAGAAAGAGACGGAGATGGCATTTGCAGATTCAACGATGTATATCGAACATTTTGTGGAAAATCCAAGGCATATCGAATTTCAGATTCTGGCAGATAAATATGGCAATGTAATCCATCTTGGAGAAAGAGACTGTTCGATCCAGAGAAATCATCAGAAGCTGATCGAAGAATCCCCATCGGTTGCATTGTCAGATGACTTAAGAAAGAAGATGGGAGATGCGGCAGTCAAAGCTGCAAAAGCAGCAGGCTATGAAAATGCCGGAACCATTGAATTTCTGTTGGAAAAATCCGGGAACTTTTACTTTATGGAAATGAATACAAGGATTCAGGTAGAGCATCCGGTCACTGAATGGGTGACGGGGGTGGATCTTGTAAAAGAACAGATCCGTATCGCATCCGGCCAGAAATTATCTTATACACAAGAAGACATAAAACTTACCGGTCATGCGATTGAATGCAGGATCAATGCGGAAAATCCGGAGAAAAACTTCCGCCCGTCTCCGGGAACGATCACGGATATGTATCTTCCGGGAGGAAAGGGAATCCGTATTGATTCGGCGATTTACAGCGGGTATACCATCCCGCCATATTATGATTCTATGGTGGCCAAGCTTATCGTGTGGGCAAAGAACCGCCAGGAGGCAATCAACAAGATGCAAAGTGCACTTGGAGAAGTCATCATAGAAGGCATTGATACCAATGTTGATTATCAGTATGGCATTGTAAATCACCCGGATTATATAGAGGGAAATATAGATATTGAATTTATTGAAAGGCTGTAGAGGTGACTGCTGATGAAGCTGGACAACGTATTTAAAAAGACCAGAATTGCTGTCGGGAGAAAGAATTATATTACATTTACCAGACGACCGGAAGTTCCGGAAGGATTACTTCGCAAATGTAATAAATGCGGAGGAGCGATTATTGCAGAAGATGTAAAGAGAGATTATTATATCTGTCCGAAGTGCGGAGGATATTTCCGTGTGCATGCAAGACGAAGGATCGAAATGGTGACAGATGAAGGTTCTTTTGAAGAATGGGATGAAGGTTTTCAGGGAGGAAATCCACTGGAATATAAAGGCTATGAAGAAAAGCTTAAAAACTTACAGGAAAAGACCGGTCTTTCGGAAGCAGTCGTAACAGGAAAAGCAAAGATTGACGGCCGCGAGGTGGCTATCGGAGTATGTGATGGAAGATTCCTGATGGCAAGTATGGGAGAAGCAGTTGGAGAGAAGATAGCAAGGGCAGTAGAACGGGCAACAAAAGAAAGACTTCCGGTCATCTTATTTGCCTGCTCAGGGGGGGCCCGTATGCAGGAGGGAATCATCTCTCTGATGCAGATGGCAAAGACTTCCGCAGCACTTAAGCGCCACAGTGATGCAGGATTTCTTTACATCAGTGTACTGACAGATCCCACAACTGGCGGGGTAACTGCAAGCTTTGCGATGCTCGGAGACGTGATCCTGGCAGAGCCAAAAGCTCTGATCGGGTTCGCCGGACCAAGAGTGATCGAGCAGACCATCGGACAGAAACTTCCGGAAGGCTTCCAGAGAGCAGAATTCTTGTTAGAACACGGATTCCTTGATGCAATTGTAGAGCGTCAACAGATGAAAGAGACACTTTCTAAGATTCTTGCACTTCATGACGCAGGAGAAAACATAAAAGACAGTGAAGAGTATGGAAGAAAAGAAGTGAATCTGAACAATCTAGACAGCCAGAAAAATGAGCTGACTGCATGGCAGAGAGTAGAACTTTCCAGACGCAAAGACCGTCCGGTAGGCAGTGATTATATTGATGCATTATTTACAGACTTCATAGAATTTCACGGAGACCGGTATTTTGCAGATGACAAAGCCATCATTGGCGGCGTGGCAAGATTCCATGGCATGCCGGTAACGGTAATCGCACAGGCCAAGGGAAGAAATACAAAGGAAAATATCGAAAGAAACTTCGGTATGCCACAGCCGGAAGGTTACCGGAAAGCATTAAGACTTATGAAGCAGGCGGAAAAATTTGGCCGTCCTGTAATCTGTCTTGTCGATACACCGGGAGCATTCTGCGGACTGGAAGCAGAAGAACGAGGACAGGGGGAAGCCATTGCCAGAAACATCTATGAGATGTCCGGGTTAAGGGTTCCAGTGGTTTCTATCATCATTGGTGAAGGCGGAAGCGGCGGTGCACTTGCGATGGCAACTTCAGATGAAGTCTGGATGCTGGAAAATTCAATCTATTCCATTCTCTCACCGGAAGGATTCGCAAGCATCCTCTGGAAAGACAGTTCCAAGGCAAAAGAAGCTGCGGAAGTAATGAAACTGACTGCGGAAAATCTTAAGGCACAGGGAATTGTAGAGCGTGTTTTTGAAGAACCGGAAGATTATACGGTGCAGAATATGAACGGCGTGATTGCGCAGATGGATGAAGCAATTGATACGTTTCTTTTGAAATATGAGGCATTATCGGAGACAGAGTTATTAGACCACAGGTATGCACGTTTCCGTAGCATGTGAGGAGAAATATATGAAAATACAACCACTGAAAATAGGAGAAAAGATTGCAAAAGTTCCAGTTATCCAGGGGGGCATGGGAGTTGGCATCAGCCTTGGAAATCTGGCAGGAGCAGTTGCAAAAGAGGGCGGCATAGGGATCATCTCTGCCGCCCAGCCTGGCTATAGAGATGAAGATTTTGAAAAAGATCCGTTAAAGGCCAACCTAAGAGCCATCAAATCAGAATATGAAAAAGCACGGAAAATTGCACCGGATGGAATCATCGGATTCAATCTGATGGTTGCCATGGAGCACTATGAAGAATATGTGCAGGCAGTAGTAGAATCAGGAGCAGATCTGATCGTATCAGGAGCCGGACTTCCGACCGATCTTCCCAAATATGTGGGAGACTCTGATATCCTGCTCGCACCAATTGTGTCAACGGCAAAATCAGCAAATGTAATATTGAAGTACTGGGATAAAAAGTACCGAAGAATCCCGGACCTGGTAGTGATTGAAGGACCACTTGCCGGGGGACATCTGGGCTTTCATGAAGAGCAGCTGGAGGAATATGGGATAGATGTTGGCAGACAGGAAGATTCCGGAATAAAAGAGAATAGATATTTTGAACCTGTGCCGGATGGAAATACAGATAGAAGATATGTAGAACCTTTTGAGAATACAAAGTATGAAAAAGAAATCGAAAAGATTATAGAGGTTATTCATACATTTGCAAATAAATACGCTAAAAAAATACCGGTAGCACTTGCAGGTGGAATCCATGACCGTGAAAGTGCCACGCATGCATTTTCATTTGGAGTTGATGCGATACAGGTGGCGACAAGGTTCGTTACGACGGAAGAATGTGATGCGGATATCCGGTATAAAGAAGCATATCTGAATGCAAAAAAAGAAGATATTGTGATCGTAAAAAGTCCGGTTGGAATGCCGGGGCGTGCAATCTTGAATCCATTTATGAAGAAAGTAAAAGAACTTGGAAGGCTGAAACCTGCTCACTGTTTCCAATGTCTGAAGCACTGTAATCCGGGAACGACACCGTACTGTATTACACAGGCACTCATCAATGCGGCAAAAGGAAAGGTTGATGATGCGTTACTTTTCTGTGGTGCCTATGCATATCAGGCAACTCGTCTGGAAACTGTAAAAGAAGTTATTGATTCTCTGATACCAGAAAGGGTATAATAAAAGACAAGAGTAAAGAATGAAGGGTGAAAGTAAAGGATAATACGGAAGATGGGAATGGATGACGCATATAAGATGATCAATCAGACGCTGGTGAGTCTGATCAATGAAATATGGGAGCTGGAAGAAAAGGCAATTATTACGGATGAATTCAAGGATCTGACGAATAATGATATGCATGTAATAGAAGCAGTCGGGCTTGGAGAAGGGAATAATATGTCTTCCATTGCCAGGAAACTTAATATTACCGTAGGATCACTTACGACAGCCATGAACAGTCTGGTGAATAAAAGATATGTGGAACGTCACAGAAGTGAGGAAGACCGCCGGGTCGTTCTTGTAAAACTGACGGAAAAGGGTGTAAAAGCTTATCACCATCATGAAGATTACCACAGACAGATGACGCAGGCAATTCTGGATAAGCTGGATGATACAGAATTACCGGTTCTTGTAAAGACACTGGATGCATTATCGGAGTTCTTTACCGGTTACAGTGCGAATAAGGAGTCTTAGTTATGGTAAAAGGTGTTATATTTGATATGGACGGAACGATGTTCGATACAGAACGTCTTTCTACAAAAGGATGGATGTATGCAGGAGAGAAGCTTGGCGTAGAACTTCCAAGATCACTGGTTGATGCATTCCGTGGAACCAATCCGACAGCAATCCGTAATAAATTCACAGAATATTTTGGTGACAGACTGGATTATGATAAGACCAGGGCGGTAAAGCATGAATATTTTGAAATGGCAACCAAAGACGGAATTCCATTGGAAGAGGGACTGGTTGAATTGCTGGAATATCTGAATGCAAATGGAATACCGGCAGCAGTGGCAACTTCTACAGAACAGAAGCGTGCAGAGATGATCATTAAAAAAGCCGGAGTATATGAGATGTTTACCGGATATACATATGGTGATCTGATCGAACGCAGCAAACCGGCACCGGATATTTTCCTGAAAGCGGCAGAACTTATCGGACAGAAGCCGGAAGACTGTCTTGTATTAGAGGATAGTGCGCCTGGACTGGAAGCTGGTAAAGCAGCCGGTGGATATACAATCTATATTCCGGATGAGGCAATTGTGCCGGACGAGGCAAAAGAAGGAATATCAGCAGAACTTCCGACACTTAACGAAGTCATTGACTGGATTGAAAAAGAGAATCATAAATAAGAGAAATAACTGAGATAACTGTCGTGCAGAAGTTGATTATGCGGACAGTTATTTCTGTATATTGGTGTAGTAGAAGTGTGTTGTGCATAGCATGATGTGCAACTGTAGAGTGGAGACAGGAGGAAAAACTGATGTATGAAAGTGAAGTAGAAAAATTACAGAGTATCATTGATGACAGTGAAAGAATTGTATTTTTCGGAGGAGCGGGTGTATCGACGGAGAGTAATATTCCGGATTTCAGAAGTGCGGACGGCTTGTATCAACAGAAGTATAAATACTCACCGGAGCAGATTGTAAGTCATAGTTTCTTCATGCATAATCCGGAAGGATTTTATGAATTCTATAAAGAAAAGATGATGTTCCTGGATGCAAAGCCAAATGCGGCACATCTGAAACTTGCAGAGCTGGAAGAAGCAGGAAAATTAACGGCTGTGATCACGCAGAATATTGATGGACTGCATCAGGTGGCAGGAAGCCGGAATGTATTGGAACTTCACGGAAGTATTCACCGTAATTACTGCATGAAATGCCACAAATTTTACGATGCGGCATATGTAAAGCACGCAGATGGAATCCCAAGATGTACCTGTGGCGGAATGATCAAACCGGATGTTGTTCTCTATGAAGAGGGACTGGATTCTGACGTGATCAGTAAGAGTATTAAGGCGATCAGTGAAGCGGATACGCTGATTATTGGCGGTACTTCACTGGTTGTATATCCGGCAGCGGGATTCATCGACTATTTCCGCGGAAAGCATCTGGTGGTTATTAATAAAAGTGCGACAGCCAGAGAGGTTGGAGCGGAACTTACGATAGGGGCACCGATTGGGGAGATTTTGGGAAAAATTGCTGTTTAATACACTTGTTTATTGTGGCCTCTCATGTCGTGACTGGCGTGCGGTAGTGTATGAAATAGGTGGAAGGCGTAACTGTGAGTGCTTACTCCGGGAGTATCATAAAAAGAGCCACCAGGGACATTAAAAAAGCCAGAAATTCACGTCCCCGTGGCTCCGTATGTCTAATATGCATGAAAATATCCCAAATTAACAGAGACACTAAATAAAATCAAAAATAAATTTCGTCCAATCATAAAAAGATAAATGACACTGGCTATTATGGCAATTCCCATTACATTCGGATTATCTGTGCAAAAAATACTATGAATACTATTTATAATATTAGCAGATAAAAACAATGTAAACAGGATCAGAAAAGGAAGCGCATAAATGTTAAAAAACATCATTAACAAATAAATACATATTGCTACAGGAAAGGTAAAATAAATATATTTTTTTCGCATATATACCTCCATATCACAAGCTCAAGTTGAAAATCATCCAATACATTTCTGATACACAAGCCGCACTTCTCCATTGGCAAGTGTGGTATGTCCACAACAAGAAAATCCTAATTTTTTTAGCAAATGCTGCATCGGAATATTATCGTCGTGTGTATCTATTTTTATATTCTGAAACTGCTCATAGGCCCAGTTGAGACAATAAGTAGCTACACCTTTTGTGTCAGGCGCCGTAGCAACTCTGTGGACAACAGCATATGTATCGTCATTTAACCATGCACCGTCAATTTCTTTATAATCCGGATCGTCCTCCTGATGAAAATAAAATACGCCGCCAATTTTATCCTGCTCATTTTCCTGTATAATACAGACATAACAGCATCCGGTATGAATATCCTGCGTAGTGAGTTCAACCGGTGGATAACTATCTCTCCATTGATCTGGATTACCATGTTCTTTCATGTATGTTCTGGCGTAACTGTAGATGGCAAGGATGTCTGGAAGATCCTTTGAGGTTGCTTTTCTAATAAACATATGAAATCTCCTTTTTAATTCATCATGCGTTTTCGGGAACCCTGCTTATAACTGTGGGAATATTTCAATACTCCGTTCCAGAATGCCCTTCATATAAGCAATCGCAGTTCCATAGTTGGTAATAGGAATCTTTGCATCACCGGCACATTTCAGCCGGTATTTCATTTCGCGTTCATTCAGCATACAGCCGCCACAGTGGATGATCATTTTATATTTATCCAGATTTAAAGGAAATTCCGTTCCACTGGTAAATTCAAATTGAACATCTTTACCGGTATATTCCCGTACCCAGCGTGGCAGTTTCACAGTGCCGATATCATCACACTGCCGGTGGTGCGTACATCCTTCACTGATCAGAAGTGTATCACCATCATTTAACGTATCCAGTGCTCTTGCACCATGTACAACCGTTTCTAGATTTCCTTTATATCTTGCAAATAAAATGGAAAAAGATGTTAGCGGGATATCTCCCGGAGTATCTTTTGCCACTTCTTTAAAAGCCTGACTGTCTGTAATTACAAGTGCCGGTTTCTTTCCAAGTGATTCCAGTGTACTACGAAGTTCTGTCTCTTTTACAACAATCGCAGTAGTATTCGCATCCAGAAGATCACGGATTGTCTGTTGCTGTGGAAGAATCAATCTGCCTTTCGGTGCCGCAGAATCAATTGGTACAACAAGCACAACAAAATCCCCGGGATTTACAAGATCCCGG
This sequence comes from Dorea sp., assembly GCF_977044405.1. Lineage (NCBI taxonomy): Bacteria > Bacillati > Bacillota > Clostridia > Lachnospirales > Lachnospiraceae > Dorea > Dorea sp. Next base: position 10,276 of record NZ_CDRRQK010000014.1, on the reverse strand, counting down.
ACAATGAACCGGGAAGAATCTCCGGAAGGAACAAGCCTTGCCAGTTGTTCCTTTAATTCGTAAATGTGATGTTTTTCCGTTGTATTTACCCATAAAATATTTTTCTGTGCTATCTGGTATTTGTCCTGTGCGGACAGAATCATCTCTGTCTGAACAGATTCAGGAACCATATCAGATTTATTAAATATCAGCAGAAGCGGAATGTTCTTATCCTGAATCCGGTTAAGAATCGCCTCATCTTGTGTGGTAAATCCAGTGGTTCCGTCGATAACAAGAACTGCAATATCCGTTTTATTCAGAACCTGATACGCTTTTTGAATCCGCAGCTTTCCAAGTTCTCCTTCGTCATCCAACCCCGGAGTGTCGATCATAACAACCGGTCCCAGTGGAAGAAGTTCCATTGCTTTCAGAACCGGATCGGTCGTAGTTCCCTGAACATCTGACACAATTGCAAGATTTTGTCCCGTGAGAGCATTGATCAAACTGGATTTTCCGGCATTTCTTCTGCCAAAAATTCCTATATGTGTACGTTCAGAGGAAGGTGTGCTGTTTAAACTCATATTAAAATACCTCGCTTTCTGTTAAGAGGACAACTCATTGATCCGTAAATGTTATGGTTCATTGTTCAAAGAATCACCTCTGTTCGTTACCACCTGGTATCCGACGGATTTCATGCGCATTTCCAGACAATGTCTGCACTGGGCGGATTCGTCACCGGTACAGATTTTATTATCATATAACAGATAATCTTTACGGACTTTTGTCGGTGACAGGTTTGGCATGACAACATTCGCCCCCGCTTTTATCCCAAGCTCACGTCCTTTTGGATGAATGGTTCCAAGTGCGGTTGTAGCCGGAAGCAATACTTTGGGTATCATGAGACGGATAAGACCAAGCATGAATAAAGTAAGCTCCAACGTGCCCGCCGTTTCATCCGCAAATGGTGTATCATGATGCGGAATAAATGGACCGATTCCGATCATATGTGGATTCAATTCTTTCATAAACAGCATGTCTTCTGCCAGATGTTCCGTAGTCTGATACGGAGAACCAACCATAAAGCCACATCCTACCTGATAGCCGATTTCCTTCAGATCCCGCAGACACTGCTGTCTGTGTTTGGCACTCAGATTGGATGGATGAAGCTTACGATAATGTTCCTCATTATATGTTTCATGACGCAACAGATAACGGTCAGCACCAGCATCGTAATAAGCCTTATAACTTTCTTTTGATTTTTCACCAATAGAGAGGGTAATTGCACAATCCGGATACCGGTCTTTGATCGTCCGAACCAGATGGATGATCCGTTCATCTGTATAATATCCATCTTCCCCACCCTGTAAGACAAAGGTACGAAATCCCAGTTCATACCCTTCTCTGCAGCAATTCAGAATATCTTCTTCTGTCAGACGGTAACGGTGTACATGACTGTTGCTTTTACGTATTCCACAGTAAAGGCAGTCATTTTTGCAATAATTGGTAAATTCGATAAGCCCGCGGACATATACATCATGCCCGTAATACCGATGACATTCTTCACGTGCAAGAGAAAAGAGATATTCTGAAAGTTCAGGTGTACGTCCATCGATCAGTGTAATCCATTCTTCCTTTGCAAGCGTTTGTTCTTTATGTAATTTATCGATTAAATATTTTAAAGGTAAATACGTTGTATTCATATAAGGAATCCTATCTTATTGTTCGTTTTGATTTTATAAAAATTTCCGATTCAGAAAATTCTATCCTGTAAATGGTAACTTTTTGTATTTTTCTTTTCATTATAAAATTGCAGGATGTTTTTTGCAATGATAACTCATAAATGAATCTGTGTTATATTTTTATTAAGTATGTGCTTCATCATTTTCTTCCAATGCTTCTACATTGAGTCCCCGTGGTTCAACCGGTGTAGAGAATACAATCTGGGTCTGAGTCTTTCCAAAATGCTGAAGCTGACCGATGAATCCATCAAGCTCAATTGTACTTGGGAATGCTACTTTCATAAGCATAGAATAGTTTCCCGTCACACAATTACACTCGATCACATTTGGAATACTTTCAATAAAAGGATAGAATTCCGGTTTCTGTACGGGTTCTAATTCCATATTGATAAATGCTGTGATGTGGAATCCAAGCTTTAGTGGATCGATTCTGACTCCGTACCCTTTTATAACGCCTTCTCGTTCCATCTTTTCGATTCTGGCCGAAACTGCAGGTGTTGATAAATATACTTCCTTTGCCAGATCTTTCAAAGACATCCTTGCATTTTTCTGCAGTAAATAAATCAAATGCTCATCTATGTGGTCCATATGTCTACATCCTTTCTTAGATTTTTACTTATTGCTTGTTTTCCTGAATTTTCTATAATTCTATTCTTACACTCTTTACTTAATAAGTACACGTTTGTATTGATAAAAGTACAATCTTTTCGGGACTTAGACTTAAGAAAATAAAGTCAGATACTTCATCTCTTAAAAATGAAAAGTAATATCTGTGAAAATTGAAATTATTTTCACACTCTTTTTTTATCTATTTACAAATACGACTTACAGGTGTAACCTATGCAACATAATTCAGACAGAGCTCTTACAAATACCAAACAAAGATCTCTGATAATATCATTTTAACGACAAGCAGGAGGATGTAATCATGATGAGAACAAGAACAGAAGCAGATTCAATTGGTGTAATGGAAGTCCCGGCAGAAGCCTACTATGGAGTTCAGGCATTAAGGGCAAAAGAGAACTTTCCAATCACACACCAGCAATTACATCCTGAATTTATAAAAAGTATGGCAAAACTCAAAAAGGCCGCAGCCATCACGAACCGCGATGCAGGACTTCTTCCACTGAATATTGCTTCAGCAATTATGAAAGCCTGTGACGAGCTGATTGCAGGGAAATATACAGATTCATTTATTGTAGATGCCATACAGGGCGGCGCCGGAACATCCGCAAATATGAATGCAAATGAAGTGATTGCCAACCGTGCGATTGAAATTCTTGGCGGAACAAAAGGTGATTATTCTATCGTTCACCCGAATGATCATGTTAATATGGCTCAGTCCACCAACGATATCATTCCAAGTGCCGGAAAACTTACAGCAATTACTTTACTTACCGGTGCTATCAAAGAACTGGAACGTCTTTATGAAGCACTTATGGATAAAGCAGAAGAATTTGATTCGGTTTTAAAGATGGGACGTACTCAGTTACAGGATGCCGTTCCAATGCGTCTCGGCCAGTCCTTCCACGCATATGCCTCTGTCCTTCACAGAGACATTTTAAGATTGGAAGATGCCATACATACGCTGGAAATGCTGAATATGGGAGGAACCGCTATCGGCTCTTCCATCAATGTAAGTCCGTTATATCTTAAAAACATCTGTAAAAATCTGAACAAAATCACAAAAGGGAACTTCTATCTGGCAGATGATCTGTTTGATGCCACACAGAATCTGGATGGGTTTGTATCGGTGTCTGGTGTCTTAAAAACCTGCGCTGTGAATCTTTCGAAAATGTGTAACGATCTCCGGCTTTTAAGCAGTGGTCCAAAGACTGGTATCGGCGAGATTAATCTTCCGGCAAGACAGAACGGTTCATCTATTATGCCTGGCAAGATCAATCCGGTCATTCCGGAAGTTGTATCCCAGGTCGCTTTTAACATTATCGGACATGATTATACAATTACGATGGCTGCAGAGGCCGGACAGTTAGAACTCAATGCTTTTGAACCGGTAATCTTTTATACATTATTTGAATCTATTGAAACTTTAGGTCATGCTGCTCAGACGCTGACGGATAACTGTATTCTTGGAATTACAGCAAATGAAAAACACTGCAAAGATCTGGTAAACGCAAGTGCCGGTATCGCAACAGCTCTTTGTCCGTCAATTGGATATACTGCTTCAGCTGCACTGGCTAAAAAATCTTTGAAGATGAATGTACCGGTTCGTGAACTGGCTATTAAGGAAGGATATGTGACGGAAGAAGAGGCTGACAGGTTATTGGATCCTTATACCATGACAGGGAAGGCTTTTGAACGAACTTATTATGAACATTCAGCATTTACCAATGATAATTTGAGACCTGTATATCAGAAATGTACAGTATAAATAAAGAGAACCTGCCACGGGTAACTCCTTCCAAACGCATGGCGATCTACAGGACCTGCCACTGGCATCTACTTACGAATACATAGCAATAAAAATTGCTCCACAATATCCTGACAACGGTATTGTGGAGCGGTTTTTGTTAAGAAAATTTATGGATGACTTAAATTTGCAATGATAATTAATAAATTAATTAATTTTACTTTTTGAAATCATCTACAAATACCATAGAATATAAATTTTTTTGAGCATTGATTAAAAATATTTCGGATATTTGTTTCTGAATATGAAACGATTACCGATGGTCTTATAGACCTTAGAGTTTTAGATACTAGATATTCCCCTCAAGTATGATATAGATTAACAGATATTATTGCTTATGTAAAGAAATAAATTCACTCATAAGAGAAAATTGTTACCAGTGAACAGTAACAGAAAATTTTCTATCTGAGTGAATTTATAGTAATTTACTATTTATCCAAAAGTATTAAAGGACATCAGATGTGTTTGAAGAAACATCTTTACTTAGTTGATAATATAAGATATATATTTGGCTTTTTAAATATTTTAAAGAAAGGCGTCTATTTTGCTCTTTGGCTTCAAGAAAAGTAAGTGTATTGTTTATCGTAATTGTTTGTAACTCCGACTGAGTTCCTGAATCTTGTATTTTATAATAAATAGTAACTTTAGATTTTTTTAATAAAGGGTATTTCTGAATTTTCTTTATTAAATAATGAACAGATTTTGCAAAATCTTCTTGTACCATTGATGAAGGACAGAGTAAGATAATTTTATTATCTGTTTCAATTAATTGTATATTTGATTTTTGGTGCTTAAGCATTTCTTGTTCTAAAGAAGTTACTAATTCAGTAGAAAATGTGTCTGTTCCGTATATATTAGAAGGGGTAGGCGGATCTATGATATAAATGTTTGTATTGATATGATTTTCAGGGTAATAAATACGTTTGTCTTTTGTGGTGCTTTTTAGCTGGAATTTCATATCGTATTTATTTTCTAAAAGGTCCAATTCGTGTTTTGAATCCCACTGAAATTCCTTTTTTAGAAATACATAGCATGGCTCATAAAATTTTGGCTGTGGAGCTGTAGATGCAAATTGAGCAATAAAAGTACCATTGTCCATAATAATAGTGTTGGTGATACGTTTTTCGTTTGAAATATTAGAAGTAATAATTACTATGATGCACAAAGTAAGAAAACGTATTTTTTTTGAAAATTCAAATTTTGAGATAGAAATCGATAGCCCAAATAAGGAAGATAGTAAGAATAAAAGTAATATTTGAGTTTTTGATTGTAATTTTAAAGAATACATATTTAATATAAAATAAATAATTATACATATTGTAATAAATGAAAAATATAAAAAAAGTGGAAAATATTTGTGATGTTTTTTATGCATAAATATACTCCTTTACAAAATAATTTTGATATCTTAATATAACATTTCGTAAAAGAGAAATAAATTTAGATGGAATAAAAGGTATTTGAGGTTGAATAAAAAGTAAAAGATAAACTAAATAGATAAAAATACGAGGGGGAAAGTTATGTTACATATATCAATCTGTGATGATGAGAGCATTATGGTTCAAGAAATGGAAGAAATAGTGACAAAGGCATGTAATGAGAAGAAAATACAATTTCAAATAGAAAAATTCAGAGATGGTGAAGAATTTTTAAAGAATTACATGATCAGAGATGATGAATTAATAATTATGGATATAGACATGCCGATAAAAAGTGGAATCGATGTTATGAAAGAATTAGAAAAGACACAACGTAATGAAATGGTAATATTAGTTACGGCATATGATTCTCTTGCGCTGGACTCAATGGAATATGGACCGTATTGGATTGTTAGAAAGAAAACTATGCAAAAAGACCTTTTTAAAGCGATAAACAGTTTTTTGAAAATGAGAAGTCGAAGTCAAATGGTATTGGAAATACATATCAGGAATGAAATTCGACATATTGCTGTTAAGGAAATTATGTATATAGAAAAATATAAGCATTACAGTTATATACATTTAAGGGATGGGAATATTATTGAAGTTAGAAAGAATATCAGGGATTATGAAAGTGAACTGGCAGGATTAGGATTTGTACGTTCTCATGCCGCTTATATAGTGTCACTTAGATATTGTAAAGAATATTTAAGTGATTATATTGTTCTGGTGGATGGAAGAAAAATTCCAATAAGCAGAGAGCGAAGAAAGATGACGAAAGAACAATTTATGATCAGCAGGAGAAAATGATGGAAAGCTTAAATTTTGTCGTGGGGGAAATATGTAGTTTATTTGAAATAATAATTGTAATAGATTTTATATGCAGTAGTTTGGGATGGAAAGAAAAAATAACACATGAAAATAAATGTTTCGCTATATTAACGATAATATTATTTGGACTTGCCCAAAGCAAGGAAATAATAAATAATGGGGAATTAATTATTGTTATAGCAGATTTACTTATAATAACCGGATTCAGTTGTGTGTGCTTGAACGGTGAATTGAAGAATAAAATCCTGACATGTATTATGCCGTTTTTATTAATTTCGTTAATCAATATTGCATTGATACAGGTTGTTGTATTATTTTGTCATACTACGGTGGGAGATTTTATTGATACTACAAATTATGCTTTTATTATTGCAATGGTTATTTCGAAAGTCATCTTTTGGGTTATTTTGAATCGGATTAAGAATATTATTCGGAAATTATATCTCTATTTATCGACCACGCAGGTCGTAAAAATAAATATTTTAATTATATATACAATAGTCATGGAAATGTGCATTTTATATATGCTTAGTGTTAGAACCATAGAACGCACTACTTTTTATTTGCTTAATCTGATTTCTCTTGGAATATTGCTGTTAAATATATATGTTATACATTCAATATATGATATCTGTAAACAAAATGAGAGATTAATGAGAATGAATTTGGTTAGTTTGCAAAATCAAGAAAACGGACGAAGAATCAAAGAACTTGAAGATGCAGAACAACGAATTAAAAAATTACATCATGATTACAAAAATCATTGCATGAATATGAAAAATTTACTGAGAAAACAAGAACTTCAGCAGTTGGAAGTATATTTAAATAAAATGGCAGGAGAAGAAGGAATAGAGCAAGAATATATAAAAACAAAATGTCCGATCATAGATGCAGTGTTAAATACGAAAATATATCAAAGCAAACGATATAATATAGATATCTCCTGTTATGTATTGGGTGATTTAAAAATAAATGGAATAGAAGTTGCCAGCGTTTTATTTAATTTGCTGGATAACGCGATTGAAGCATCAAAAAATAATAAAAGTGAGAAAACAATAATTTGTCAAGTTGTAGAAACAAGTAGCGATATAGATATTTGTATTAAAAATCATATAGAGAATTCTGTTTTAGAAAATAATAGTAATCTGGACACGAAAAAAGCGAATAAAGAGAACCATGGACTGGGTCTGAAAATAGTTGAAGAAATTGTGGAAAACATGCATGGAATGTGGGAAATATATGAAGAAGACGATATGTTTTGTGTACACATATATTTGCCAATTGGAGAAATAGCCAAATATGTTTGAAATTGAACCAATTATACCGAATTGTTGCAAAGTGAAAAAGAAAGGGTGTAATATGACCTGGGTGATGCGTTCAAATGAAAAAGAAAATTTGTATTCTATTATCAGGAATACTTTTAATATTGCTCGTAGTAGTAGGATATGTGTATTTCAACCAAGCAACAAAAAGTATTATGTATGAAGACTTCCGGATTGAAGGAAGTACTGCAACATACAACTATAATACCAGAACGGGAATGGTAGATTTAAAAATTGTATATAAGGGCGGCGGGTTAAAAAAACTATTTTTAACATCGGATGATGTTATTGGAAATGGGTTTGATTTTATTGTTGATGTCGGTAATTCAATTGCGATATACGATGGAAAACGTAATTTGAAATGCCGGGGCTATGAAATAGATTATGGTGGAAGTACCCAGAAAGTAAGAATTAGTTATACGGACCGATATGCCAGAATAAAAGAAGGTAAGCTTACCGTTAAAGTAATAGATTCTAATAGTAAAAAGGTAAAAGCAGAAGTACCTGTGAAATTAAAATTCGATAAGGAATATAAAAAGTTTGATCGGGTAACAGGGCCGGAAGGAGAAAGAACTGGAGCGGTGTATATATCGAAAAGTGGGATAAGAGTCTTGACTGATCAGTCGGTTGCAATGGAGCCGGAGTATAATAAAACTTCAACTATATATTTGAAAAAATCAAAACCATCCATTGTAGTAATCACAGATCCATCAGAGAGTATGAAAAATACAAAAAATGAAAGAATAACAAAAGCCAGAGTTTTTGATGTGAATTCAAATGCGGGAGAATATGTCTACGCCTTAGAGTTGGAAGAATGGAATCAGGTAGTACAGGCAGGAATCGGCAGATACATTTTTAAAAAATAAAATTTGACAATTCAACCATATACGTTTTAAATATAAGTATATAGTTAAGAGAGTAAAGAAACCACACAAGAAAAATCATAAGAAAGGAACAGATTATGGGAATTGTCAAAAGAATATTAACGATACTGATTGGCATTGTGTTCATTGCAAGTGTATCGGTTTTAGGAGCAAGCTTCCTGGCCAAGCCGGTGCTGGTAGAAGCAATTGGCCAGGCCGGAATTGATACAGCAATTTCACACAGGATGATGGATGCAGTATTTGGCTATGCAGGAGCAGATGATACGCAGTGGATCGCCAAGATTCAGAATAAGATCGAGAAGAACGAAGAAGTCCAGAATATTACAGAGAAGATCATGGACGAGATGATCAGTGATCTGGCAGCAGGAAAAGATTACAAAGATGTGGATATATCGAAAGAACTGGACAGACTTCTGGAAGATAGTATGCAGGAAATTCAGGATACGAATACGGAACTGAATGAAGATATGCTGAACATGATGAAAAGTCATCTGAAAGAAGAGGCCGAAGATGTACAGAACGTATTAAACAATTACGCATCGGGAATCTATGGAGATATGCAAGATACCAATACTATGCAGGGGAAGGTTGCGAAAGTCTATACGATACTTGTATCAAAGGAATGCAGAATTGCAGCAGGAGTTATCATAATCTTATGTGCAATACTGACGATTCTTTTAGGAAGTCCAAGATATAGAGGAATCTTCTCGCTTGCAGTAGAAAGTGTACTCTGCGGAATCATCTTTGCACCGGGAATCGGACTGCTTGGAAATAAAGCCATGGCATTCTTATCAAACCGGATGCTGGGACGTACGATCAGTGTAAGTCTCGGATCGTTCTTGTGGCTTGGATGCATATTTGCCGGAACAGGTGTAGTATTCCTGATCGTGGGTGTGATTGTGAGCTGGAAAGATAATAGAAGAAAAAAGGGAAGAGATCGATAGGATAATTGACTGGTTGCGAAAGAGCCAGAGTGAATGTAAAGAAGAGTTATAAATAATAGAAGAAAAGGGTATAGAATATAACAGGCAAGAAAGATGTTATGTTCTATACCCTTTGCTTATTATAAAGTAAACGCAAAATAATTCGACGGATTGTGTTGCCCTAAAAATCAATCCATAATAATCATTAGAGAATGCAAGCATTTCACTTCATTTTCTCTTGCTAGAAATGATAGATGCGAGCATTTTACTCTATTCAAGTTATGGAGGTGTGCTCATGAGAAGCAAAAGAATACCTGCTGAAGAACAATACCGTCTCATCATGGAATGTCGTCAAAGTGGATTGACAGATCATCAATGGTGTGTGGAACATGATATCAAGCCAGGAACTTTTTACAACTGGGTAAAAAGACTGCGTCAGAAAGGTTGTGTGGATTTGCCGGCGTCAACTGGAAGCACCTATCGTGCACCAGAAAGCCAGGAAGTTGTCAGAGTGGATTTTCATGATACTGACCCGATTCCTTATGAACAGCCATTAAATATAATTCCGGCAGCTACGGAAAGAAATAACCTTTCTGTAGCAGAGCCAATGAAGCTGTCCGTAGGAAGCTTTCATCTAACAATACCAAATGGAACAGATCCTCAGCTTCTGGCTCAAACGCTTCGCATTGTGAAGGAGTTGGAATGTTAGGGGATATCACAGCCGCCGATGAAATCTATATCGTAACAGG
>NZ_CDRRQK010000013.1:0-83818 GCF_977044405.1 Dorea sp. | reverse complement strand
TAATTCGAATAATTCCGCCGGTATATAATGCTTACTAACCACCAAAATCTCATCATCCTCATCACACACATTTTCCTGCGTAAGTAAAAAAGAATCATGACTGGAAAGCTTATAATTCTTCGCAGAAAAATTACCGGCCGTAGAATATGTAATACTACGGCTGCAGTGGTGGCCAGGCTGATAGCACTCATGTTCTAGAAATTCCAATAAAGCATCCGTACTGTTCAGATCAATATGCAGTCGTCCGACTAACTCAATTGGCATAAAACTCAGGGAATATGCAACGGTATGTCCTTCGTGTTTGTACCAGCGGTCTACAATGACAACGGCGGCGGTATAATGCTCGAAGTTGTCTAGAATAGATTTTGATGGAGGCTCGATCCGAAATTCCAATTCTACGCTGTCGAGTTCCTCCTGGCAGTAGTCGTAGATGGGATGCTGTATTGATACATCAGAATCCGATGGTTCACTGACGGCATCTGTATCTGGATTTGCAGAACCTGAAGAAGTCCCGGATTTTGCGGATTTAGGCCCCTTGGTTCTGGCCGGCTTTGGTGTACGTACGAAATGTCCGACACCTTGTACATCTTTGATCAGTCCGTCTTCTCTTAATAAAGTAAGAGCTTTACGCAGTGTCATACGGCTGACATTCATAGTTGTAGAAAGTGTTGTCTCTGATGGAAGCTGGGAACCAGGTTCGTAGGTTCCGTTTTGGATCAATTCATATAATTCATCATATATTTTTACATGTTTCAATTTCTTTACTTTAGACTTGTCTACTTTGTTTTCCATAAATTCATTTACTCCTGTATACTAAAAATATAGAAATAGAAGGGGAATAAGATTAAAATGGCGTATTTACACTATTCTGTTCCGCTTTCGTTATTCGGCGTGTCAATAAGTATAAAGTGCGCGTATAGTTGAATATTCAAAGGAATTCTTAGCATTCATATGATAACGCCAACGTGATCGACGCGATCGCAGAAGGTGTCGGAACAGGTATGCAGATGGTAATCGCTATTGCTGCATCTCTGGTAGGTATCATCGGTATCGTTGCAGTGATCAACATGATTCTTGGATTTGCCGGAATCAGCCTGGAGCAGATTTTCTCCTATGTATTCGCACCGTTTGGTTTCCTGATGGGACTTGATACCAATCAGGTACTGATGGAAGGCGCATTCCTTGGAAACAAACTGATCGTAAATGAGTTCGTTGCTTTCCAGGATCTGGGAAAAATCTTATCAACATTAGACTACAGAACAGGAATTGTATGCTCAATCTCCCTGTGTGGATTCGCAAACCTTTCAAGCCTTGGTATCTGTGTATCCGGTATTGCAGTACTCTGTCCGGAAAAGAAGAGCACTCTTTCAAGACTGGTATTCAGAGCAATGCTTGGTGGTGTATTTGTAAGTATCTTAAGTGCAATGATCGTAGGACTGATCACTCTGTTCTAATATATAAGATATGAGATCAATTATAAGATTAATGTTAAGGCTGAGATTAAGAATAATTGAAAATGTATAATGAAAGCAGATAGAGAATTCTGGAACAGGAATGCAAATACGTTTCTGTTCCAGATATTTGACATACAAGAATTAAGAAGGTGTATAATATGAACGAAAAGAAATATAAAAGAATATTTACCGTAGTCATAGATTCACTCGGCGCCGGCGAAATGCCGGACGCCGCTTCTTATGGTGATGCAGGGACAGATACCCTGGGACATATTGCGGCAAATGTAGATGAACTTAAGATTCCAAACCTGCAGAAGCTTGGAATGGCGAGTCTGAAAAACCTTTCCGGAATTGAACCAGCAGAAAAGCCACTGGCTTATTATGGAAAATTAAGAGAAGCAAGTAACGGAAAAGACACAATGACCGGACACTGGGAGATGATGGGACTTCATATTACCACTCCGTTCAAGACATTTACAGAGACAGGATTTCCAAAGGAATTGATCGATGAACTGTCTGAGAGAACCGGCCGTACGATCATTGGAAATAAGAGTGCCAGCGGAACTGAGATTCTGGACGAACTGGCAGAAGAAGAAATCGCAACCGGCCATATGATCGTCTACACATCGGCAGACTCTGTACTTCAGATCTGTGGAAATGAAGAGACATTTGGTCTGGATGTCATTTCTGTTGGTAAAATCTTCGATATTTTCGATGGAGAGGGAATTACAGAGTCAAATAAATCCAAGAGTTCCGTACACGGAATGGAGCAGACGATCGAGATCGCAAAGAGAGATTTTGAAGGATTCTGCTTTGTCAATCTGGTAGACTTTGATGCTCTGTGGGGACACAGAAGAGATGTCAAAGGATATGCACAGGAGCTTGAAAAGTTTGATGTCAAACTTGGCGAATTATTAGGTGAACTGAAGGAAGACGACCTTCTGATCATTACCGCTGATCATGGAAATGATCCGACACATACCGGAACCGACCACACAAGAGAAAAGGTGCCGATCCTTGCGTATTCTCCGTCTATGAAAGAAGCAGGAGAACTTGAGGAAGCAGACACATTTGCCATTATCGGAGCAACAATCGCAGACAACTTCGGTGTTGGGATGCCGGAAGGAACGATCGGACATTCGATCCTGGACAAGTTGAACTAAAAAAGTTGAACTAAACAAGCTGAATGAAACAAACGGATCAGACAAACTGAAAATTAATAAACCTATCACAACGAATGAATATTTATGATTACAACCATTGCGGAAATGTATTTTCCGATGGCTGTAGTCATAAAGCAATGTATGAAAAAAGAAAGGCAAGAGATTATGAATACAAGTGAAGTTTTAAAAATTGTTGACCACACATTATTAACACAGACAGCTACATGGGAAGACATCAAGACAATTCTTGATGACGGAATCAAATACGAAACAGCTTCTGCATGCATCCCGGCTGCATACGTAAAACAGGCAGCTGAATATGTAGAGGGAAAACTTCCGATCTGTACAGTTATCGGATTCCCGAACGGATACAGCACAACCGCAACAAAAGTATTCGAGACAAAAGATGCAATCGCTAACGGAGCATCTGAGATTGACATGGTAATTAACATCGGATTCTTAAAAGACGGAAGATACGATGAAGTAGAAGAAGAAATTCGCCAGATCCATGAAGCATGCGATGGAAAGATCTTAAAAGTCATCATCGAGACCTGCCTTCTGACAGAAGAAGAGAAGATCAAAATGTGTGAGATCGTAACAAAAGCCGGAGCAGAATTCATTAAGACTTCTACAGGATTCTCCACAGCCGGAGCAACATTCGAAGATGTAAAACTGATGCATGATCATGTTGGAGAAGGTGTGAAGGTAAAAGCGGCAGGCGGAATCAGCTCATTCGACGACGCTGAGAAATTCATGAGCCTTGGAGCAGACAGACTTGGAACAAGCCGTCTGGTAAAGATCATGAAAAATACAGATAACGGTGCAGGATACTAAGATATGAGTTCTTTGTGTGCATTAGGCATTGTAACAGCAGTCCTCTGTGGTATCTGGTCTTATCTTGCAGGAATCGCCGGACTGATCGGCTGGGCCGGATTTGCAGGATGCACTACCTACTTTGCCTGTGGCAAACATGGCATGAGTGGGGTGAAAAAGACCGTTGTTACAAATCTTGCAGGTGTCGTATGTGGGATGACGATCATTACACTGAGTAAGTTTAGTCCGGTGTTCGGCAACCTTGGAATCTGGTGCGGGATCATTACATTTGTGATGTGCATCATTGCAAAATCCGAGTGGTTTGATTTCTGCCCGGGAACATTCATGGGATGTTTTACAACATTCGCAGCGGATGGGAACTGGAGTGTGCTGGCGATATCGCTGGTGATCGGAGCATTCTTAGGACTTGCCTGTGAGTATGGAGGGAACTGGCTGTATCAGGCAGTGACTGAGAAAAAAGAATGTGATACATATATGGGAGAAAATGTATTGCAGGAGAAGAAAGAGATTGAATAATTTTCATATCCTTGGAAAATCTTGAATTACAAGGTTTTTCAGGGATTTTTCTTTTTAGTAGATATAAATAAAGGAGCCGAAAAATGGAACTATAAATAATATTAATAAAAAAGTAAAAGAAGATATAAACAGGACAAAATAAAATACAACAATCCGAGCCGGAATTCAAAATTATTGTTTTTGAATAAAATTACTTGCTTAATATCCGTCAGATGATATAATGAGAAAAAAGCGTGCACGCAAACGCAAAAAGCGGAGGAACAAGTTATGGGAGTGACATTACAGCAAATTGCCGAAGCTGCCGGAGTGTCCAGAGGAACAGTAGACCGGGCACTGAATGACCGTGGAAGGATCAAACCGGAAGTGGCGGAAAAGATAAAAAAGATAGCAGAAGAGATGGGCTACCAGCCGAACCGTGCAGGAAGGGCACTTGCCATGGCAAAGCAGTACGTGCGGATCGGTGTGATATTACAGTCGGCAGATACGCCATTTATGAAGAAAGTGTTGAACGGAATTGAAGATGCCAAAGTAGAAGTTGAACGTATGGGAATCGAAGTCATGGTGAAAAAACTGAACGGGATTGATTCCGTGAAGGTTATGGACACAATGAAAAAAATGCGTGCGTCCGGATGTAAGGGGATTGCAATGGTTCCGGTAGAAGATGAAGAATTGAAGAAGCTCATTCATGAATTTGTAGAAGAAGGAATACCGGTTGTGACCTTCAACTCTGATTTGGAAGATTCCGACAGACTCTGTTTTGTAGGGCAGAATGCGCTGCAGAGTGGTAAGGTGGCAGCAGGATTGATGGCAGAAATCCTTCCTAAGGGAGCGAAAGTGCAGGTAATCTCGGGATATCCGTCTAATCAGTCGCACAGGAACAGGAGCAAGGGATTCATCAGTGAACTTAATGCAGTCCGGAAGGATGTAGAGGTTCTGGATATCCAGTATGCTTATGATGACAGTAAGATTGCCGGAAAAATCACGGAGGAAATGTTAAAGCTGCATTCAGATCTGCGTGGTGTATATCTGGCAGCTTCTGGTACGGAGGGTGTATGCAAGGTATTGAAGAACAAGAGCCTGGTAGGGAAAGTAAAAGTCATCTCCAATGACCTGACAACCCGGAATGAACAGGAATTAAGGCGTGGACTGATCCAGTTCCTGCTTGGACAGAATGCATATGTACAGGGGTATTCTCCGGTGATGATTTTATTTGACAAATTATTTGACGGAAAAGAGCCGGAAGAAGAGTATCAGTATACAGAGATTGTGATTAAGACAAAATACAATTTGTAAATATAATATGAGCGTAAAAGGATGAAACGTTATACTAAAAATCGCCTTTCCGTGATAATAGAGTTGTTCAGGCACTATTGCGGAAAGGCAATTTTATGACAAATAAGAATAACGATTTAGTTCGCACAAAATGGATGTACGAATAACAATCGTATTCACTTCAAAGTATAAACAAAAACTCATTTATAATCAATTACAAGTTTGATATAAGACAATAAAACCAGACCTGATTGGAGAAAATTAACAAAAATAATGTGCAGAGTGCAGAATCAGACGAAAGCCGGAACAGCACTTTGCACATTTTTCTTGTTTAATCTTTATCAATTTGTGATTCTTCATAAAAATTCTGGCTTTAATTTAGCTATTTTGGATATTGCGTTCACGTGCACGCAATGATAAGATACAGGTACAGACAAGGAAATACAGAAAAGCAAAAGAACAAGAAAAACAAAAGCCGGCAGTAAAAAGGTTCAGTAAAAAGTTTAGGATAAAAGAGAACTACTGGACGAAATAAGAAACAAAAAGTAAGAAGCAAACAAAAACTCAAAACTAAAAAACAAACAAGCAAACAAAAACTCAAAATCAAAAACAACGATCTGAAGTAGAAAGTTCAGAATCACGAAATGAAAAGAAAGGTGGAAAAAAATTATGTTAAACGTAGGAGTAATCGGATGTGGCGGAATGGGAAGAGATCATATCAAGAGAATCACAGAGAGAACACAGGGAGCGCAGGTAGTTGCAGTATCTGATGTATTCGAAGAAGGCGCTAAGAAAGCAGCCGAGATCGCAGGCGGCGCAAAAGTATACACAAACGGCAAAGACCTGATCAATGATCCTGAAGTAGATGCAGTACTGATCGTATCACCTGGATTCGCACATGTAGATGACCTGTTAGAGGCAATCAAAGTTGGAAAAAGAGTCTTCTGTGAGAAACCGCTTTGTACAACAGCCGATGACTGCAAGAAAGTTATGGAAGCTGAAGAAGCAGCAGGAAAACATCTGATCCAGCTGGGATTCATGAGACGTTATCACAAAGGATACAACCAGATCAAAGATGCGATTGCAACAGGAGAATACGGAGAACCGTTGATGATGCACTGCACACACCGTAATCCGGAAGTTGGAACCAACTACAACACACCAATGGCAGTACATGACACAGTCATCCATGAGATCGATCTCTGCCACTGGCTGGTAAATGATGATTATGAAAGCGTACAGGTTATCATGCCAAAGGTTACAAAATATTCTCACTCAGAACTGAAGGATCCACAGATCATGCTGATGCGTACAAAGAGTGGTATCTGCATCGACGTAGAATGCTTCGTAAACTGCAAGTTCGGTTATGATATCAACTGTGAAGTTGTATGCGAAGACGGCGCACTTAAGATGGGAACTCCAATGGCACCTTCTATCAGAAAGAACGCACAGTGCTCTACGGAAATTACAACAGACTGCTTCGTATTATTCAAAGATGCATACGACGCAGAGATCCAGAACTGGGTTGACTGTGCAGAAAAAGGTGTGATTGAAGGACCTACAACATGGGACGGATATCTTGCAGCAGTTACAGCAGATGCGCTGGTAAAAGCTCAGGAGACAGGAAATATCGAAAAAGTTGTAACAGTTGAGAAACCTGAATTCTATAAATAAAATTATAAGAAATATATTTTTTTGAAGAATGCGTACACGTGCACATAAAAAGTCAGGAACATAGACAAATTTATTTAGAAGATAGAGAATAGATGACTGACTACAAAAATATAGGAATCAGATAATAGCATGGATTGCAAAAGCGATACCATGAAAAGAAAATGAAAAGTCGTAAGAGACAGGAGGATATAGAAAATGAAAATCGGATTTAACGAAGCAACAGCTCTGGAATGCAAGGGACAGTCACTGATGGCAGACCTGGAAGCATGTGAAAAATATGGATTTGATTATATCGAGATCCGTTTTGACTGCGTAAAAGATTACCTGAAAGAACATACATTAGAAGAACTCGCTGACTGGTTCAAGAACCATCATCTGAAACCATGGGCTTACAATACACTGATCTTCTTCAACCAGAGAGACGAAGCTGGAGTAAAAGAGATCGACGAAGAGACAGATTTTATCATTAAAGTATGTGAAGCAATCGGAATGAAGATGCTGATCACAGTACCAAGCTTTGATGTAAAGGACAAATCTGTATCAGAGATCAAAGAAGAAGCAGTAGAAAGACTCCGTTATCTTTCAGATAAAGTTGGAAAAGACATCAAGATTTCCCTGGAGTTCTGTGGAGCACCAAACTGTTCAATTAACCAGTTCGGAACAGCATACGATGTTGTAAAGGCTGTTGACAGAGACAATGTCGGAATCACAGTAGATACCTTCCATTTCCATGAGATGTGCTCAAAGTTGGAAGACTTAAAAGCAGCAGATGGCAATAAGATCTTTGCTTATCATCTGAATGACTGTGAAGATCTCCCACTTGGATCATGCGGAGATGACAAGAGACTGTGGCCTGGAGAGGGAGTAGTTGACCATGCAGGAATCGCAGGGGCATTAAAAGAGATCGGATTCGACGGCGTATGCACGATCGAAGAATTCCGTCCGGAATATTATGCAATGTCTCACGATGAGAATGTGAAGAAAGCTGCAGAAGTGACAAGAGATTTTGTAGAAAAATATTTTGCATAATAAGCATAAGATTACATAGTTATATTTCCAATTATGCTGCTGTCCACGTGAATGTGGGAACAGTAGAAATACATATTCACCTTACGGCTGCCGCGTTAAAAAGCGGCAGCCATTGTAAAAAACAGACAAATGTTAAAAAGTTATCAGAAAAAAAGAGCCGGTATAGAAATGTTACTGATGGAACAGTAACGAATAAGATGCCGGAAGGAGGATTTAAGATATGTTAAATAAAGAAAAAGTATCTTTAGGAATTGCACCAATCGGCTGGACCAATGATGATATGCCGGATCTTGGAAAAGAGAATACATTTGAACAGACAGTCAGTGAGATGGCACTTGCAGGATTCACAGGATCAGAAGTAGGAAGCCATTATCCAACAGACCCGGAAGTATTGAAAAAAGCACTGGATCTCAGAGGAATGACCATCTGTAACCAGTGGTTCTCCTCATTCCTGATCAGTCGTCCATATGAAGAGACAGAAGCCGCATTTATCGAACAGTGCGATTTTCTGAAAAAAGTCGGAGCAAAATGCATCGGCGTATCCGAGCAGAGCTACAGCATTCAGGGAAAACTCGACCATCCAATCCAGGAAGGCAAATATGTGATGAACGATGAGGAATGGGACAAGCTTGTGACAGGTCTTAATAAACTTGGACAGATCGCAAAAGACAAAGGAATGGTACTGACATTCCACCATCATATGGGAACCGTGGTTCAGACAGAAGAAGAGATCGACCGCTTTATGGAGTCGGTTGATCCGGATCTGGTATACCTGTTATTCGACAGCGGACACCTCTCATTTGCAGGAATTGATCCTGAAAAAGTGCTGAGAAAATATGTAGACCGTGTGCGCCATGTACATTTGAAAGATCTCAGAAAAGATGTCGTGGAGAAATCAAGAAAAGAAAAATGGAGTTTCTTAAAGGGCGTAAGAGAAGGTACATTTACCGTACCAGGTGACGGGGATGTAGATTTCGGACCAATCTTTCAGATCTTAGAAGAAGCAGATTATGAAGGCTGGGTAGTGGTAGAAGCAGAACAGGATCCGGCAAAAGCCAATCCACTCGAATATGCAATGAAGGCAAGAAAATATATTGCAGAAAAGACCGGTTTGTAAGAAAATGAAAGGAGCAAAACATTATGAAAATAGCATTTGATGTAGATGTACTGGCAAAGCAGTCTATGGATATCAACTGGATGGTTCACCAGGTGGCTGACTGGGGTTATAAATATATCGAACAGTCCCCACATCCAAGAATCAATCCATTTTACAAACATCCACTGTTCTCCAAAGAATGTGAGATGGAATACAGAAAAGCATTGAAAGAGACAGGTGTAGAGATATCGTCATTCATCGTTGTATACCGCTGGTCAGGACCGACAGAAGAACAGCGTCAGTTTGCAGTTGCCAACTGGAAACGGATGATCGAGATTGCAGCAGATATGGGGGTATCGGTCATCAATACAGAATTATCCGGAGATCCGAACCAGCAGGAAATCTGTAATGGCATGTGGTTTAAATCCATGGAAGAACTGCTTCCAATCATTGAGAAGAATAAGATCCGTGTAGAGATCCAGTCTCATCCATATGATTTCTGTGAGCTGAATAACGAGACATGCGATATGGTCAAATCTTTCCGTTCGCCATATCTTGGATACGTATATTCTTCACCACACGGATTCTTCTATGATGAAGGAAAAGGGGATGTCCGCTCGATGTTAAAATATGCAGGCGACGAGCTGACACATGTGTTATTTGCAGATACATACAATCAGACACTGGACTGCCGTTACATTGCCAATCCGCCATGGTTAAATGGAAGAGGAAAAGCAGATGTGACCATACACCAGCATCTCGCTATGGGAGAAGGAGATGTGGATTTTGACGGAATCTTCGAGACTTTAAGAGAAATGGATTTTGCTAACAGACAGTTAAAACCGGATGCACCAAAAGCCGGTGGGGATAACATTGCCTGTGTATCGATGTTCGGATTCCCTGAGAAGATGGACAAACAGGCGCCGGAGGCGAGAGAGCGGATCGAAAGAGAATTATTGGAATAGTTAAGGGGAGCTTTAGCTCCCCTGACAGTTGGAGGATACGATATGAAATCGGTAGCGGAAGTATTGAATTATAAGCAGAAGGGAAAGGACATGGATGAATTCATCGTCGTGCCTTTGTCGGAGAAGCTGGCATACTGCTTCGGAGACCCGGCACTTACGTTGATGTATACCATGACCTCAACGCTTCTGATCTATTTTTACACGAACGTAGTTGGAATATCGGCAGGAGCAGTCGGAATGATCATGCTGATTTCCCGTGTATTCGATGGTTTCTCGGACGTACTTATGGGAACCATCATTGACAGGACACATTCCAAATATGGAAAAGCCAGGATCTGGATCTTAAGATTGGCAGTGCCGTATGCACTTGCCGCAATCGTGTTATTTACGATGCCGGGACTTGGTCCTATCGGAAAAGTGGTCTATGCATTTGTCACTTATAATATTATGAATACGGTAGTCTATACGGCAATCAGCCAGCCGTTCCATGCACTTGGATCACTGATGAGCCGTGACAGAAGACAGAGAGATACCATTTGTAACATCCGTATGGTATTGTCCATTACCGCAAGTATGATCATCACAGCATTTACCCTGCCGCTCATCAACATCGTGGCGGGCATGATCGGAAATACACAGGCTGCATGGATCACAGTGACAGCAGTGTACGCAGTCATTTCCGTATTCGTACTTGTAAATACTTATATGACCTGTACGGAACGTGTACAGACCGCACAGAAAAGTAAAGAAGAAGATGTGCCGTTCTGGACAGCATTAAAAGCAACCGTAACCAACCGGTATTTCCTGATTGCGCTGGGACTGATGTTATTCTACACCGTATATCAGATCATCATTGGAACCGATCTGACGTATTATTGTCAGTACGTATTAGGAAATGTCAATCTTGTGACACCATTATCTGCATCAGAAAAGATCGCGACGATCGTAGGAATCGCCATGATTCCAAAACTTCTTCCGAAATACGGAAAGAGAAAACTCATCTGCGCCGGATGTCTTTTGGGAATTGCCGGACAGCTGATCTTCTTATTAAATGCAACAAGCGTATCCCTTGGAATGCTCACCTGTATCATGAGAGGATTTGGAATTGCTCCATTCTATGGAGTACAGTACTCGCTTCCAAGTGATGCCATCGAATATGGCCAGTGGAAGACTGGATACCGTATCGAAGGACTGATGTTCTCTTCTATGAGTATGGGACAGAAAGCCGGATCCGGATTCACATCCGCTATCATGGGTGCCGTTCTTTCATGGGCAGCATTTGACGGATTAAAAGAAGTACAGCCTGCATCTGCAATCCGTGCGATCAGTGTCTTCTATCTGTATGTACCGATCGCAATCTGGGCAGTTATGTTCTTACTGGCAGCATGCTATAAGCTGGATAAGCAGTATGACCAGATGATGAAAGAGCTGATCGCAAGAGAAGGCGGTGAAGCGGAAGCACCTGCAGAAGAGATCCCGAACATGACAGCAATGAGTGAGAACAAGATCAACATTGCCATCGGACGTCTCTACGGAGCAAGCGGAAGAAAGATCGCCGAAGGTCTTGCCGAAGCGCTAAAATGCCGTGTATACGACAGACAGATCATCTGCCTGCTGGCAGAAAAACTAGGCATGGAATCTCAGGATATGGATAAAGTTGTAAAATATCTGGATTCCTATAATGAAAATGAAGCATTCGCATTTTCCCCATATGCATATCCGGCAGCGGGAGTTGCCGAAGATGTGACCGATATGCGGA
Source organism: Dorea sp. (assembly GCF_977044405.1). NCBI lineage: Bacteria > Bacillati > Bacillota > Clostridia > Lachnospirales > Lachnospiraceae > Dorea > Dorea sp. Next base: position 72,056 of record NZ_CDRRQK010000013.1, on the reverse strand, counting down.
TGTTCGAAGAACAGACCAAGATCATCCAGGCACTGGCCAAACAGGCACCGGGAGTCTTCCTCGGACGCTGTGCTAACTTCGTACTGGGCGGTCAGCCGCACAGCTACTCCTTCTTCGTATATGCAGATGATACGTACCGCGAAAAAGAAGGAAAAGAATACTACAAGGGTCAGACATTAAATGAATTAAAACTGCGCGACATCCAGAGAAATGAATATTATGAACGTTTCACAGGTATGAAACGTGACGATCCGAAGCATTATGACATGGTTGTCAATGTGTCTAAGACCGGCGTGGACGGAGCTGTGAAGATGATCCTGGATTATGTGGAGCAGAAAGAAAACGAATGATCCACGGGGATCCACGGGGACGTGAAAAATGGCTTTTTTAGTGTCCCTTATGGCTCTTTTGAAAGATATAATTCAAAGAAGTGTTACATTAATTACATTCCTGATAAACAGGATGAGTAATTAATGTAACACTTTTTATATACAAATAAAATCCTTCTGGGACACTAAAAAAGCCACTTTTTCACGTCCCCATGGCACTCCCCCATGGCACTCCCCCAAAACTCCCTTCTGAATTCAAATAATGCGTGCTAAAATGCGTGCAATACAAACTGCGATTGTGCAAAAATAACAATAACACACTACGCAAATTGTGAACAATGTGGGAAATAAAAAATAATCTAAAATCATATTGCACATCCAAAAAGTGTGTGCTAATATACAGTCAACAAATGAAACACGCAAGAAAGCACACAAATAAAACAATAAAGCACGCAAGAGCAAAAAGAAAACCAGGAGGATGTAAATTATGAAATATGTAGAATTTGACCAGACAAGACCAATGGACCTGATACTTCTCGGAAGAGTCGCAATCGACTTCAACCCGGCTTACAACGATCAGGTAAAAGAAGAATTCAAACCATTAAAGGATGTACACACATTTGAAAAATTCGTTGGAGGATCTCCGGCGAACATCGCAGTAGGTGTTACGAGACACGGATTAAAAGCAGGATTCCTCGGAAAAGTATCCGATGATCAGTTCGGTGATTATGTAACAGAATATTTTGACAAACAGGGAATTGACACATCACACATCACAAGATGTACAAACGGCGAGAAGCTTGGACTTACATTTACCGAGATGCTCTCAGAAAAAGAAAGCCACATCCTGATGTACAGAAACTGCATCGCAGACCTTCAGTTACATGTAGATGACATCGATGAAGAATACATCAAACAGTCCAAAGCAATCCTGATCTCAGGAACAGCACTTGCAGAAAGTCCTTCCAGAGAAGCAGCGATCAAAGCAGTGATGCTGGCAAAGAAGAACGATACAAAAGTTATCTTCGACATTGACTACAGAGAGTACAACTGGAAGAACAAAGATGAGATTTCCATTTACTACTCTATCGTAGCAAAGGAAGCAGACATCATCATGGGATCCAGAGAAGAATTCGACCTGACAGAGAAGCTTATCAAAGAAGGAATGACAGATGAAGAAAGCGCAAGCTTATGGCAGGGATACAACGCTAAGATCGTAGTGATCAAGCACGGAATGAAAGGATCTACCGCATATACCTGTGACGGACAGAAGTTCAGCATCAAGCCATTCCCGGTAGAAGCAAGAAAGGGATTCGGCGGAGGAGACGGATATGGTTCCGGATTCTTATATGGATTATATCAGGGATGGGAAGTAATCGACTGCCTGGAATTTGGTTCTGCAGAAGCATCCATGATGGTAAGAAGCAACAACTGTTCTGATTCCCTTCCGGGACCGGACGCAGTACATGCATTTATTAAAGAAGAAAAAGAAAAATTTGGCGAAATGATCGCAAGAGTATAGAAAAAGCAGCAGGAGGAAGAGAACGATGACAAAGACAATCCGTATGACAGTTGCACAGGCAATTGTGAAATTTCTTGATAATCAGTACGTTTCCATGGACGGGGAAGAGACAAAATTCGTAGAAGGATTCTTCACCATCTTCGGACACGGAATTGCAGTAGGACTTGGAGAAGCGCTGGATACCAATCCTGGACAGTTAAGAGTTCTTCAGGGAAGAAACGAACAGGGAATGTGCCACGTGGCAACCGCATTTGCAAAGCAGAGTAACAGAAAGAAAATCATTCCATGTGCCTCATCTGTAGGACCTGGAGCAGCCAATATGGTAACAGCCTGCGCGACAGCAACGGTGAATAACATTCCACTTCTGGTGTTCCCGGCAGATACATTTGCTTCCAGACAGCCGGATCCGGTATTACAGCAGTTAGAGCAGAGCAACAGCCTTGCAACAACAACCAATGATGCATTCAAGCCAGTGTGCAAGTACTGGGACCGCATCACAAGACCAGAGATGATCATGACAGCACTCATCAATGCCATGAGAGTTCTGACAGATCCTGCAGAGACAGGTGCCTGCTGTATCGCTCTTTGCCAGGACGTAGAAGGAGAATCTTATGATTATCCGGAATATTTCTTCCAGAAACGTGTACATAGAATCACAAGACCTGTAGCGGTAGAAGAAGAACTGGAAGATCTTGCAGAGATCATTGCAGAAGCTAAGAAGCCACTCGTGATCGTAGGTGGCGGTGTCCGTTACTCAGAAGCCGGTGAGACCGTAGAAAAGTTCTGCGAAGAATTCAAGATTCCATTTGGCGAAAGCCAGGCAGGAAAGAGTGCCTGCAAGTCCGGTCACCCTTACTGCTTAGGCGGTATCGGAGTAACAGGAACCTATGCTTCCAATATTATCGCTAAGGACGCAGATGTAGTGATTGCAATCGGATCAAGAATGTCAGACTTTACAACAAGTTCCAAGAGACTGTTCAAGAATCCGGATGTAAAATTCGTGACGATTAACAACTGCAGATTCCACGCTTACAAGATGGATGCAGTAAAAGCAGTCGGAGATGCAAAAGTTACAGTAGAAGCACTTGCAGGAAAACTTCGTGCACGTGGCTATGTATCAGCCTACAACGGAGAGATCGAAGAAGCTAAGAAGGTATGGGACGAAGAAATGGTCCGCCTGGCAGGCATTGAATATACAGGAGATGATTTCGAGCCGATCATCAAGGCAAGAGATCCAAGAACGATTCCGGAATTCGTAAAGATGACAAACGGAAAGATCACACAGACAGCAGCACTTGCAGCCATCCGCAGAGTGATCGATGAAGACGCAACGATCATTACAGCCGGCGGTTCCCTTCCAAGCTGTATGCAGAGAATGTGGACAACAGACAAACGCGGCGGCTATCATGCAGAATACGGATATTCCTGCATGGGATATGAAGTAGCAGCTACACTCGGCGTAAAATTCGCAGAACCGGATAATGAAGTATACTGCGTGGTCGGAGATTCCAGCTTCCAGATGTTACACAGCGAGATTATGACGATCATGCAGGAGAGAAAAAAAGTCAATATTCTGGTATTCGATAACTGTGGATTCGGATGTATCAACAACCTGGAAATGAATCATGGTATCGGAAGTATCGCAACAGAGTTCCGTTACACAGACGGCAAGAAGCCTTGTGGGGATCTGATCCCGGTTGACTATGCAAAGATCGGTGAAGGATACGGGCTTAAGACATACACATGTAAGACGATCGCAGAATTAGAGGTAGCACTGGAAGATGCGAAGAAGCAGGAAAAAGCCTGCTTATTCGACTTAAAGGTTATTCCAAAGACCATGACAGACGGATACGAATCATGGTGGAATGTAGGAATTGCAACGACTTCTTCTAAGGAATCTGTAAGAAAAGCTTGCGATGGTGTTCTGGAAGGCAGAAGAGAAGCAAGAGATTACTAAAAATAAGATGGCGGCGGATTGTGAAGCTGAAAATACAGACAATCCGCAGATGCGTTAAATCAGATAGAAAAATGGATATAAACAGATGGGATTCAAGATAGATTTAGGAGGCGTAAGACAGTGAGTAAGGTATTTGGTTATCCAAAATTTGATGAATATGGCGAGATGATTCTTACCACTTATGACAATGATTATAAAGCAATGATGATGGATATCCGTGTATATAGTATGAAAGCAGGATATTCCAGAACATTCAAAAGAGACGGAGAGGAGATTGCAGTTCTTCTTCTTTCAGGAAAAGTAACCTATACATGGGAAGAGAAAAAAGCAACAGTCAGCAGAAAAGATGTATTTACAGAAGGACCATGGGCACTGCATGTAAGCGGCGGCAAAGAGATCACCGTGAAAGCAGAAGAAGAGTCTGAGATTCTGGTACAGTGCACACACAATGACAAGACATTTGCAAGCAAATTATATTCACCGGACGATGCACCTTGGGGATACTCAAGCGTCGGAAAGTTCGGAAATGTGGCAAAGCGCCGTGTAAATACGATCTTCGATCATGACATCTGTCCAGAGTCCAATATGGTACTTGGAGAAGTATTAAATGACAGAGGTAACTGGTCCGGATATCTGCCACACAGACATCCACAGCCGGAGACATATCTGTTCAAGTTTGACAGACCGGAAGGATTCGGAGCAAGCTTCGTTGGAGACCAGGTATTCAAAAGTGTAGATAACAGTTTTTCTGCAATACCTGGTGGAGAGCTTCATCCACAGGCAGTGGCACCTGGATTCCAGATGTACACATGCTGGATGATCCGCCACATCGATGGCAATCCATGGCTTCAGACAGACAGATGTGAAGATGAGAGATATGTGTGGATGCATGATGCACAGTTTTAAATGTCATGCATTGGGAAGAAAGTAAACACAGTAAAAAAATATAAAAATTGACGGCAAAATGTCGGTTGGAAAATAAAAAACAGAGAAAAGAAGATAGCAAAACGCTCATTAGAGAGAAAAGGAGATAATTATTATGGCAAGAGAATTTATCGTACCTGGACAGATGATCTCAGGATCAGGCGCACTTGATATGGCACAGAATACACTTGGAACACTTGGAAAGAAAGCAATGATCGTAACAGATAAAGTAATGATCGACCTTGGAAACTGTGCAAAAGTTGAAAATGCATTAAAAAGCCAGGGCGTAGAATATACAATCTATTCAGATATCGCAGGAGAACCAACAGATGTAATGATCGAAAAAGGACTTGCACAGTACAAAGCAGAAGGATGTGATTTCCTCGTAGCACTTGGCGGAGGAAGCCCAATCGATTCCATGAAAGCAATCGGATCACTTGTAAAAAATGGCGGAAGCATTTCCAATTACATGGGTAAAGTGATTGATGTAGAGATGCCTCCGATGGTAGCTATCCCGACTACAGCAGGAACAGGATCCGAAGCTACACAGTTCACAATCATTACAGATACCAAAAAAGACATTAAGATGCTGCTGAAAGGAAAAGTGCTGATTCCTTCATTAGCTATTATAGATCCCCAATTCACTATGACTGCACCTCCGAAAATCACAGCAGCAACAGGGCTTGATGCATTGTGCCATGCAGTAGAAGCCTATACATCCAGAAAAGCACAGACATTATCGGATACTTTTGCAATGTCAGCTGTAAAAAGAATCTTCAAATTCCTTCCGGTGGCATTCCACGATGGAAAGAATGAAGAAGCAAGAGTACAGATGTCTGTAGCAGCTCTGGAAGCAGGAATTGCATTCAATAACTCATCTGTAACACTGATCCACGGAATGAGCCGTCCGATCGGAGCACTGTTCCATGTAGCACACGGACTTTCTAATGCAATGTTGATGAAAGAGTGCTTAAGCTTCGCATTAGAGGGAGCCTATGACAGATTTGCAGATCTTGGAAGAGCCATTGGTGTAGCAACACCGGAAGATTCCGATCAGGAAGCAAGCGAGAAATTCCTCGATGCAGTTGTAGCACTGACAGAAGAATTAGAGACACCGACACTTGCTGAGTTCGGAATCGACAAAGAAAAATTCTTCGAAGTAATCGAGAAAATGGCATACGACGCAATGGACAGCGGAAGCCCGCAGAATACACAGCGTGAGATCACTCAGGCAGACGTAGAACAGATGTATAAAAATCTGTGGTAAGAAATTAGAAACTTAATGCTAAGTCGGTATTATAATGCCATGCGGATTCCGTGTGGCATTTGTAACAGATAAGAGAGGTAGCAATATGGCAATATTTACAGGTGCAGGAGTGGCAATCGTTACTCCGTTCAAAGAAGATGAATCCGTCGATTATGACAGATTAGATGAATTGATTGATTTTCACTGTGAAAACGGAACAGACAGCATCGTAATCTGCGGAACCTCCGGGGAAGCAGCAACAATGACAGAGCGGGAACACATGGAATGTGTGAAATTCACAGTTGAAAGAACAAAGGGAAGAATCCCGGTTATCGCAGGAACCGGATCAAACTGTACGAAGACTGCAATGGAATTATCCAAAGAGGCAGCAGGGTATGGTGTAGATGGTGTGCTGGTTGTAACACCTTACTATAACAAAGCAACCCAGAAAGGCATGATCGCACATTTTACCCAGGTAGCAGATGCGGCGAAAGTACCGGTTGTACTTTATAACATCCCTGGAAGAACCGGATGTAAGATGGAAGCAGAGACGGTGGCTTATCTGGTGAATCATGTGGATAACATCGTTGCGATCAAAGAAGCAAGCGGAGATTTCTCTAATATTGTGAAGATGATGGACTTGACAGATGGAAAATTGGATCTGTATTCCGGAAATGATGACCAGATTGTACCTTTGATGTCACTTGGAGGAAAAGGAGTGATCTCCGTACTTTCCAATGTAGCACCGAAGGCAGCACACGATATCTGTCAGCTTTATCTGGATGGAAAGGTAAAAGAAAGTCTGGAACTGCAGTTAAAAGCCTTACCGCTGATCCATGCATTATTCTCGGAAGTGAATCCGATTCCAGTAAAGAAAGCGGTAGAATTAATGGGACTTTGCGGAGGAACCGTAAGAGCACCTCTGACAGAGCTTGAGCCGGAGCATACAGAAATCTTAAAAAGCGAGATGCAGAAGTTCGGACTTATTAATTAAGAGGAAAAAATTATGGAGTTAACAGCTACACAGAAAAGACAAAGACTACTGACGATGATATTCGGTGCCGTTGCTATCTTTTTTACCGGTTATCCTCACGTATGGTCAATATATCAGCCATACGTGATGGAACAGGCCGGATGGAGCCAGACAGCAGCATCCATGTGTTTTTACCTGGCACTGAGTACATTCGTATTTGGCAATATAATCGGTGGAAGATTACAGGATAAATATAATCCCAAGATTGTTGTATGGATTGGAGGCGGAATCTTCGCCGCCGGAATCCTGGCATCGGCATTTTTAATCGTACCTTCACCATTCCCGATGTATCTGACCTATGGTGTGATGCAGGGGTTCGGACAGGGACTCATTTATACTGTAATTATTTCGACCGTTCAGAAATGGTTCCCGGGAAGAACGGGATTTGCATCAGGTGTGGTCGTAACGGCAAACGGGCTGTGTGGATTCTTCCTGGCACCGGTCAGCAGAAGAATCCTGCAGGCAGAGGGACCGGGAAAGACATTCCTGATCATCGGCATAGCAATCACGATCTCATGGATCTTATGTGGAATCTTCTTTACCGCTCCGGATAAAGAGTGGAGAAGAAAAGCTGAACAGGCATTAAGAGAGCAAAACGTGGCAAATGGACATACAGAAGCACAGACAGAACAAAAACAGTACACATCCGCAGAGATGATGAAGACAAAGAACTTTTATCTGCTTCTTGCAACGATGCTGTTTGGATTGATTTCATACTTTCTGGTATCACCGGTATCACAGACTTACCAGATTGAACTTGGAATTCCGTCGGCAATTGCAGTCAGCGCTGTTATGATCGGTTCCATTGTAAATGCGGGAACCAGACTGGTACTCCCGACACTTTCCGATAAAGTAGGAAGAGTGGGATGTATTAAGGGCGTGTTGGCAGTATCCGTAGCAGCGATGGCAGTACTTACATTTACCAGATCATACACCGTAACCGCGGCAATCATCCTGATGTATGGATGCTATGGTGGAATCATGGGAAGCTTCCCTTCCTTTACAAGTTCGATCTTTGGAATTGAGCATACCGGAGAAAATTACGGATTCGTAATGCTTGGTATCGTGATCGCAACATGTGGTGCACCGGCGTTATCCGGATTCATTACCGGAAAAGGATACGGTATGCATGTGGTATTCGGAATGGGAATTGCATTTGCGGTAATCGCATTGATCTGTCTGACGATATTAGGACATAACTTGAAACAGGAAGAACATGGAAAGGAGCAGAACAATGGCATTAGTAACGATGAAAGAATTGCTGGAGCGTGCGAAGACTAATCACAGAGGTATCGGCGCATTCAGTGTTGGAAATATGGAGATGGTAAAAGGAGCAATTAAGGCGGCAGAAGAACTGGATACCCCGATTATCTTACAGATTGCAGAAGTAAGACTGAAACACTCTCCGCTTGCATTTATGGGACCGATGATGGTACAGGCTGCAAAAGAGGCAAAAGTGGATGTGGCAGTACATTTAGATCATGGTCTTACCATGGAGACAGTAGAAAAGGCACTGGAACTTGGATTTACCTCAGTCATGTTCGACAGCTCAACATATCCATTTGAAGAAAATATCGAACGTACCGCCAAGGTAGTAGAACTGGCAAAGAAGTACGGGGCAACCGTAGAGGCGGAACTTGGACTGGTAGGCGGAAGTGAAGACGGAAGCGAAGATCACGGAATCCGCTGCACGAATCCAGATGATGCAAAGGTGTTCGTAGAACGCACGGGAATCGATGCACTGGCAGTTGCAATCGGAAATGCACATGGCAATTATCCGGTAGCACCGAAGCTTGCATTTGATGTACTGGAGCAGATCCATGATAAGACAGGAATTCCGTTGGTTCTTCACGGAGGAAGTGGAATTACGGATGCAGATTTCCGCAAGGCAATCGAGCTTGGAATCGTGAAAGTGAATATTGCGACAGCAAGCTTTAACCGTCTGACGAAACATGCAGAAGAGTACCTGAAGTCAGAAGGAGCGCATAACTACTTTGATCTGAATGTGGCTATGGTACAGGGAACGTATGAGAATGTGAGACATCATATTGAAGTGTTTAACTGTGAGATGCCGTTGGATGAAGTAGATGAGTAAGAAAGTATACAATAGGATCTGCCGGCTGCAAAGTATGCAGATGGCAGATCCTTAGTATAGAAAAAGCAACAGTCAATATAGAAAAACCACCCCGGAACTTTGGCGAGCGATGGAGTGGTGTTTTCTTTAACCATATTTTCAAGGTCAACCCCTTGTGGGCGGTTGTTCTTTATATAATTAATATATCATATAGAGTAAGTATATTCAAGAATATTATACGAAAAAGTTATAGGATAAATGGTGGTGTTAATGTTCACACGCCCGGCAAACAGTAACAATGTTATATAAGAAACTTGGATACTGGGAGGCTGATATTGTGTCATGTGTGTTCAATGGAATTGAAGGAGTGCAGCTCGTGTGTCTTGAGAAGAAGTTGAGAAAATAAGAGGGTATATTGAGAAATGTTCTCAATATACCCTCTTCCATTTTTGGGAAATTCGTGTATTATAATAGTTAGACAAAGCTAACCGACATGCATAAAGGAGGCAGAAGATGAGTGTAGTAATTGTAGGCGGACATGACAGAATGGTTCATCAATATAAAAAAATCTGTAAAGAATATAAATGCAAAGCGAAAGTATTCACACAGATGTCAGGTAATTTAAGTGAGAAGATCGGAAGTCCGGATCTGTTGATCTTATTTACCAATACAGTATCTCATAAGATGGTGCACTGTGCAGTAACAGAAGCAGAAAAATGCAATGCACAGATCGTAAGATGCCATACAAGCAGCGGAAATGCTTTAAATGAGATTCTGCAGAATGCCTGTACAGCATAGGAAATACCGGATGAAAGTTATCTCATACCGGATGAAAGCTGTATGAAACTTCATTAGCTGATAATAGTAAAAATCATATAAAACAGAAAGAAAGACCAGGAGATGAGTAGGGTACATTTCCTGGTCTTTTCTTGTGGATACCTCTGTATGTATACTTGATCTATTTTAATCTAAGAATTCCATAATGATAGTCCTTGCGTTCGGTCGACAATATGCGATATAATATACAACGCTTGACTTAAAAAAGTAAGGAGAGGTTTATGGAATGAAGAGAGAGACATTTGGATCAAGACTGGGCTTCATCCTTGTATCCGCAGGATGTGCCGTTGGTATCGGAAATGTGTGGAAATTCCCGTATATGTGTGGACAGTTCGGTGGAGCCGCATTTATTCTGATCTATCTGGTATTCCTTTTGATCATGGGAATCCCGGTTATGGTCTGTGAATTTGGTGTCGGACGTGCCAGCAGACACAGTGTTGCAGCAGCCTATGAGACACTGGAACCGAAGGGAACAAAGTGGCATATTACAAAATGGATTGGTGTCATCGGATGTTATTTCCTGATGATGTTCTATACTACTGTCGGTGGATGGATGCTGTATTATTGTGTCAGAAGTTTCAGAGGCGATTTCGTAGGAGCTGATATGGAGACTGTTTCGGCAGGATTTAGTGATATGCTTGGCAATATGCCGCTTATGACATTCTGGACGATTTTGATTTGTATCATCGGATTCGGTGTATGTGCATTTGGTATCCAGAAAGGTATTGAGAAAGTATCAAAATTCATGATGACAGCGCTTCTGCTGATTATGATCGTACTTGCAATTCATTCGGTGATGTTAAAAGGTGCCGGAGCAGGAATCCGTTTCTATCTGATCCCTGATTTTAAACAGATGGCAGAAATCGGAATTGGAAATGTAATCTTTGGAGCGATGAGCCAGGCATTCTTTACATTATCAATTGGTATCGGAGCTATGTTGATCTTCGGAAGTTATATAGGAAAAGACCAGAGATTATTTGGTGAGGCTGTGAATATCACGGTGCTTGATACAATTGTGGCATTGATGGCCGGATTCATTATCATTCCGGCATGCTTTGCATATGGAATTGAACCGGGAGCTGGCCCGAGTCTTATATTTATCACGATCCCGAATATCTTTGCGCAGGTAGCAGGTGGACGTGTATGGGGAGGATTATTCTTCCTGTTCTTAAGCTTTGCTGCATTTACGACACTGGTAGCGGTATTTGAAAATATTATTTCTTTCGATATGGACTTGTTCAACTGGTCGAGAAAGAAGAGTACACTGGTAAGCCTGATTCTGATCATTATCTTAAGTATGCCTTGTGTCATGGGATTCAATGTATTAGCCGGATTCACACCGCTTGGAGAAGGGTCAACGATCATGGATCTTGAGGACTTCATCGTATCGAATAACCTGCTTCCACTTGGAAGTCTGGGATATGTACTGTTCTGTACGAAGAAGAATGGATGGGGATGGAGTAATTTCCTTCATGAGATCAACCAGGGAGAAGGATGGAAGTTCCCGGCAGGAATTAAGGGATATATGTCTTATGGACTTCCGCTTCTGATCGTTATCATTTATCTCAAGGGATATTATGATAAGTTCCAGCCGATGGGAACGAAGGCGCTGATTGGATGGATGATCGTGGCAATCTTGTTCCTTGCATTTGTAATTGGATGTTCCTGTGGAAAAAGCAACACTGAAAAAGTGGATAAGTAAAGTGAAAAAGTAAAAAGATGTGGAAAAGGATAAATTCTTTCAAAGCTATGGAAAGAATTTATCCTTTTTTGTTATTAAAAAAATCTTATCTAACTATTTTGATTCGTAAGCTGCCTGACGGACATCCGGAATTGCAATCAGTACCGGATATAATACAGCAGAGATTACAAGTCCGCCGATTCCCTGGATGATATTAGCAGGAATACTTGCAGCGGCACCGCTTCCATACAGGAAGAACTCACAGATGAAGTAACCTCCGGCAACGAATACGATATCTGTAACACCGCCGAGAATCACTGCGAGATAACGGTTTTTACCGGAGTGGCTCATTTTCTGATAGATCAGACCAGATACAAGTGCCACCAATCCTTTGATTACGAATGTGATCGGTACATATACGAAGTATCCGCCGATCAGATCGGAAAGTGCAGAACCGATACCTGCTGCCAGAAATCCATATCCAGGACCAAGAACAACACCGGACAGGATCACGATTGCATCACCCGGATGGATATATCCGCCGGTTCCAGGTGTCGGAATACGGATCGACATGGTTGCAACACATGCAAGAGCAGCGAATAACGCTGTCATAACGATTTTCTTTAAATTGGAATTCATAAAGTAACCCCTCTTTCTCTCTTTGTAATTGTCATTACTTTACAATAGCAGTGGCATGAGATAAAGAGCCAGTTATATGAAAATAAGGCAGACCACTTATTAAATACGCTTTATAATATGTCTGAAACTTATTCTGGCAATCGATATGCGAAAGCATTTTCAGACATGTTTTACAGCTGTGGAAAGACAGGAGAGAAGGATTATGATAATGCTTGTCAAAAAATACAAAAAATCATACTATCTGGAATTGCAGGAGAAATAAGAAAAAGCTATAATAAAGTATAAAGTAAACGACAGAATAAAGATGACAGGATGGGGAAAAAGTTGTGAAATAAGAAAGGAAGAAAATATGAAATACGAACTTGAAAATGAACAGTTACACGTAGAATTTCAATCATTTGGAGGGGCGTTAAGTTCAATTAAAGACCAGCAGGGAATCGAATTCTTATGGCAGGGAGATAAGAATTACTGGAGTGGTCAGGCACCAGTACTATTCCCAATCTGCGGAAGTATCCGTGATGATAAAGCAGTAACAAAAGACGGAAAGAATCTTACGATGCCATGACACGGCATCGTAAGAAAACGTGAATTTGAATGTGTAGAACAGACAAAAGATCAGATTACATTTGCAATCAAAAGTAATGAAGAGATGGAAGAAGCATTTCCATATCCTTTTGAGCTTCAGATCCAGTATACATTATGCGGCAGCAGGATCCGTGTGGAATATATTGTAAAAAATACTGGAAATGAGACTATGCCATTCCAGATCGGCGGACATCCGGGATTCAACTGTCCGGTATTTGAAGGGGAGTCTTATGATGATTACTGGATTGAATTTGAAGAAGAAGAGACGATAAGTGTTCCAGAGCCGGTTACGGAGACAGGACTTATTAATCTAGATAACAGAACACCATTATTAAACGGAGAGAGAAGACTTCGGTTAACGCATGAGATGTTCCACAAAGATGCAGTGATCCTGGATCAGTTGAAGTCAAAGAGCTTAAGTCTCTATTCTGAACGGCACGGAAAAGAAATCCGTATGGAATTCGGAGATTTCCCTTATCTGATCCTCTGGTCAAGTGCAAATGATGGCCCATTTATCGCAATCGAGCCATGGAGCGGATTATCAACATGTAATGATGAGAGCGACATTTTTGAAGAAAAACGTGGTGTACATATGGTAGAACCAGGAGAAGAAACGAGATATCATTTTGATGTTATGATTCTGGCAGGTTGTGCAAACGGTAAGAGTGTGGCAACTGATTTCAGACAGGATATATAGATAAAATCTTTCGATACGCCCAAATTTTTTTCCTGTACTTTTGTAAAAAATCATGCTATAATTCAACAGTTAAAAACGTGATTTAGCGTGGTAAAGCGCTGATATGAAAGCGCATAGTTACAAAAGGAAAGGACTAGAAAAAGATGTTGGCTACTATTGAATCAATTAACAGCGTGGTAAATAACTTCATCTGGGGCGTGCCGGCTATGATCTGTATCATAGGAGTGGGATTACTGTTAAGCGTAAGAACAGGGTTCTTACAGATCCGTAAATTCCCATATGCGATGAAGGTAACGATTGGCCGTATGCTTCGGAAAAAAGATGCATCAGACGGAGCACTGACACCATTTCAGGCAGTATGTACAGCACTGGCTGCGACTGTCGGAACCGGTAATATTGCAGGTGTGGCAGGAGCCATTGCCATCGGAGGACCGGGAGCGGTTTTCTGGATGTGGGTATCAGCAATCCTTGGAATGTGTACGAAGTTTTCAGAAGTAACACTGGCAGTACATTTCAGAGAGAAAAATGCAGATGGAGAACTGGTCGGAGGACCGATGTATTACATAAAGAATGGTCTGAAAGAACACTGGAGATGGCTTGCATACCTGTTTGCTGCATTTGGAGTACTGACTGTATTTGGAACAGGTAATGCGACACAGGTGAATACGATCACGACTGCAATTGATTCGGCTTTATATAATTATGGAATCATCAGTGAAAAGAGTGCCGGTATATTGAATCTGGTGATTGGAATTGTTCTTGCAATATTGATTGGAATGATTCTTCTTGGAGGAATTAAAAGAATCGGTCAGGTAACGGAAAAGCTGGTTCCATTTATGGCAGTGATTTATATTATACTTGCGCTTGGAGTAGTTGTTTTAAATTATAAAAATATCCCGGTGGTATTTGCATCGATTTTTAAAGGGGCATTTTCGCCGGCATCAGTAACTGGCGGAGCAGTCGGATCCTTTTTCATGAGTATGAAAAAAGGTGTATCAAGAGGTATCTTTTCCAATGAGGCCGGGCTTGGTACCGGATCCATTGCACATGCATGCGCAGATACAAGAAAACCTGTAAAACAAGGATTCTTTGGTATCTTTGAAGTGTTCGTAGATACAATCGTAATCTGTACGTTGACAGCACTCGTCATTTTATGCAGCGGGGTATCGATTGGATATGGAGATGTGGCCGGCGCAGAACTTACGATTCAGGGATTCACTTCTACATATGGTAACTGGGTATCCATATTTACAGCGGTTGCAATGTGTTGTTTTGCGTTCTCTACGATCATCGGATGGGGACTTTATGGAACACGCTGCATCGAGTTCTTATTTGGAAGTCGTGCGAATAAGCCGTTCATGGTTCTGTATGCGCTTGTAGCAATTGTCGGGGCAACGATGGAACTTGGCCTGATGTGGAATATTGCAGAGACATTCAATGGTCTGATGGTTATCCCGAACCTGATCGCAGTCTTCCTGTTATCAGGAGTAGTGGTAAAACTTGTGAAAGAGTATTTTGCAGGGGAAGGGAAAGATGTGTAAGGAACGGTGAAAATTAGAAGAGCAGAACAATCTTATTTGAAAAATTGTTCTGCTCTTTTTATGCCTGATTTTTCCGGTACTGGCTGGGAGACATCCCCATATACCGCTTAAAAATCTGCCCATAATATGCAGGAGAAGAAAAACCAACCAGACTTGCAATCGTTGTAATATTTTCGCTTTCCAGAAGAAGAGGAAGACTGTTCTGTATCCGGGTGGATAACAGATAATCAAAGATGGTCATCTTCATATATTTTTTGAAAAAACGGCAGCATTCACTTTTACAGAGTCCGGCATGTGACGCGATATCTTCAAGACTTACGTCCTCGGAAGCATGTGCCTGGATATATGACAGGATGTCGCGGAGCCGCTGCAGATGTTTCTGTGGTTGTGGAGTATCCTGGGACAGCTGCACGTAGTATTGATAAAGTCTGTGCCAGATTTCGCAGATTATAATATGAACCCGGAGTTCAAAGTCCGGAGATGTCGGATTTATTTGTGATAGCTTGTATATTTCTTTTATATTTTCTATGATTTCATTCTGCCATGAAATTTCTGGTTTTAATACAAGAGAAGACCAGAAGTCATTGGAAGTGATAAAGTCAACATATTTGGTCTGCAGAATGCTGTTCTCATATCCGTAGATGAATCTGGGGTGAAATGTAATGGAGATGTAATCACAGTCCTGTTCATCGATCATATAGCCGGCATGCAGGGCGTTACTGTTACAGAACATTCCCTGGCCTGCATGGACGAGGTAGTTCTGGTCATTGACGAGATACTCCATCTGTCCGGATACGAACCAGGTAAGTTCAATCTCCGGATGCCAGTGCCACATGAATGCGTGCTGCTCGTAAGACTGGATAGCCTCCGGGCTTATGTTGACCGGGAATTTGTAATCGCCGTGCTGTTTTACTTCTTTTCTATTCTTTTCCGTTTGGATCCGGATGCCAGACATATATCATTCCTCCTGAACAAATAAAAGTACAAAAATCTCAATATTCTTATAAAATATGCCAATATATTTATTGTGAATATCTCAATATCTCATTATGATAATAATAAAGCGATAAGGAAATAAGGTCAATCATAAAATATTCAAAAAATGTAAATTGGAGGCAGAGAATGAAAAAAGAACAGTTAATCGAAAAATTTGAGGAACTTTACGGAGAAGGCGGGGAGATCCGTACATATTTTGCACCGGGACGTGTGAATCTGATTGGGGAACATACCGATTATAATGGTGGACACGTATTCCCATGTGCACTGACAATGGGAACATGGGCAGTCGTAAGAAACAGAGAAGACAGAAAACTTGGATTCTATTCCCTGAACTTTGAAAAACTTGGAATTATAGAAAGCAGCCTGGATGAACTGGTGCCAAGTAAGGAAGCCGGATGGACGAACTATCCAAAGGGAGTAATGTGGGCGTTTGAAAAGAGAGGCTATGAACTGACACATGGACTGGATATCCTGATCTATGGAAATATTCCAAATGGTTCCGGCCTTTCGTCTTCCGCTTCACTGGAAGTACTGACAGGACTGATGTTAAAAGAAACATTTGGATTTGAAGAATTGTCTATGATCGATCTTGCACTGATCGGACAGTATTCAGAGAATAATTTTAACGGATGTAACTGCGGAATCATGGATCAGTTCGCAAGCGCAATGGGTAAGAAAGATCATGCAATCTTCCTGGATACCAATACACTTAAGTACGAATACGCACCAGTCGTTTTAGAGGATGCAAAGATTGTCATCATCAACAGTAAGGTAAAACACAGCCTGGTAGATTCTGCATACAATGACAGAAGAAATGAGTGCGAGACAGCATTAAAGGAACTCCAGAAAGTAACAGATATCCAGACTCTTGGTGATCTGACAGAAGAAGAATTCGAGCAGAATAAAGATGCGATCAAAGATCCGGTAAGACAAAAAAGGGCAAAACATGCGGTATATGAGAATCAGAGAACGATCCGTGCAGTAGAAGCTCTTCGTAATAATGATGTAGAATTATTTGGAAAACTTATGAATGCATCTCATGAATCACTCCGCTATGACTATGAAGTATCTTGTGAGGAAATCGATATTCTTGTTGATCTCGCACAGGCAATGCCGGGAGTTCTGGGATCACGTATCACTGGAGGCGGATTCGGCGGATGTACTGTCAGTATTGTAAAAGATGAGGCAGTCGATGGATTTATCGAGACCATCGGACAGACATATAAGGAAAAAGTAGGACATGAAGCAGAATTCTATGTAGTTGAGATCGGTGACGGAGCAAAGATCGTATAATGTCAGGAGCTAAAAAGCTGTTTGTGTATGCACGATAAAGCATTCATCCTTGGAGTGGAGGAGCTTTGGTGCAATCTATGGCATGAAATGAAAACTATATTTGAACTCAGATATCATATATATAAAGATAGATCAGGAAGGAACTTAAACATGTTGTATGAAAATATCAAGAAACTGGTAGAATACGGAATTCAGACAGGCTTAACACCAGAATGCGAACGAATCTATACGACCAATCTTTTGCTGGAATTATTCCACGAGGATGCATATGAAGAAGTAGAAATTGGCGAAGAACCGGTTGAATTAGAACCAGTTCTGGAAGCATTATTAGACGAAGCGGTAAAAAGAGGAATCATTGAAGACAGTATCGGTTACAGAGATTTATTTGACACAAAGATCATGAACTGTCTGGTTCCAAGACCGGCGCAGGTACAGAAAGAATTTTTTGAAAAATATGAAGAATCACCGGAAGCTGCGACAGAATATTTTTACAAATTAAGTCAGGACAGCAACTATATCCGCAGATACCGTGTAAAAAAAGATATGAAATGGAAAGTAGATTCCCCATATGGAGAGATTGATATTACCATCAATCTGTCCAAACCGGAAAAAGATCCAAAAGCGATTGCAGCAGCAAGAAATGCAAAGAACAATGCTTATCCAAAGTGCCAGCTTTGTATGGAAAATGAAGGATATGCAGGACGTCTGGATCATCCGGCAAGAGAAAACCACAGAATTATCCCGATTGAAATCGCAGGTAGTAAATGGGGATTCCAGTATTCTCCATATGTGTACTACAATGAACACTGTATCGTGTTTAACGGACAGCATATCCCAATGAAGATTGAGAAGAAGGCATTTGAAAAATTATTTGATTTTGTAAAAATGTTCCCACATTATTTTCTGGGGTCCAATGCAGATCTTCCAATCGTGGGAGGTTCAATTTTAAGCCATGATCATTTCCAGGGCGGACATTATACATTTGCCATGGCAAAAGCACCAATCGAGATTCCGGTAGAGATTCCTGGATATGAGGATGTGGAAGCTGGAATTGTAAAATGGCCATTGTCTGTAATCCGTATCCGCCATAAAGATGAAAAACGTCTGATTGAACTGGCAGATCACATTCTCGGATGCTGGAGAGGTTATACCGATGAAGAAGCCTTCATCTATGCAAATACAGACGGGGAACCACACAATACCATTACTCCGATTGCAAGAAAACGTGATGGATTCTTTGAACTGGATCTGACTCTTCGTAATAATATTACAACCGAAGAACATCCACTTGGCGTTTATCATCCACATGCAGAGTACCATCATATCAAAAAGGAAAATATCGGACTGATTGAAGTTATGGGACTGGCAGTGCTTCCATCCAGATTAAAAGAAGAGCTGGAGATTCTTGCGGACTATCTGGTTCAGAAGAAAGATATCAGAAGTAATGAAAAGATTGCAAAACATGCAGACTGGGCAGAGACATTTAGTGGAAAATATGATGAGATTACAGAAGAAAATGTAATGGATATATTGAAAAAAGAAGTCGGTGAAGTATTCGTCCATGTACTTGAGGATGCCGGAGTGTATAAGTGTACAGAAGAAGGACGGGAAGCGTTTTTAAGATTTGTGAAGACCTTATAAGCGATAAATAAAGAATGATTTGTTGAATTTGTTGAGCACGAAAAATTCT
The DNA here is from genome assembly GCF_977044405.1 of Dorea sp. Taxonomy (NCBI): domain Bacteria; kingdom Bacillati; phylum Bacillota; class Clostridia; order Lachnospirales; family Lachnospiraceae; genus Dorea; species Dorea sp. The sequence goes on along the minus strand of NZ_CDRRQK010000013.1, from coordinate 53,009 downwards.
AAGCAGAAAATTGCAATGGGATTTTTCGTGCTTTTATCATATCTAGATGTTGGGGCAAAAGGTATTTTGACCCGATACATAGCAGATGATATCAGTAAGGGTGAGTATGACCGGTGGTTATAGGTGAAAGAAAATGCAGATGGGAAGTCTGCTGGTGAAAGATAGAAAATATCAGGTATAGTGAAAATGTAACAAAAATTTATGCAAATATAAAGTGTGGATTGTGAACAGGTATAGCAGATGTTATAATGTATACAGACAGGAATTTTCTAAACTGAAAATTCCGTATTGCGGGAATAAGATTATGAAAAGAAAAATCAAATATCAGGAGGTTTTTGTATATGAGATACGAAATCAAAGGCGAAACATTACCAGTAGTTATCTGCTATTTAGAAGGCGGAGAGAAGATGATCACAGAAGGCGGTGGAATGTCATGGATGTCACCGAATATGAAGATGGAGACGACAACAAACGGCGGAATAGGCAAAGCATTCGGAAGAATGTTCTCGGGAGAGCATATATTCCAGAATATCTATACCGCACAGGGCGGTAATGGAATGATCGCATTCGCATCGTGCTTCCCGGGATCGATCAAAGCATTCGAAATCGGACCTGGGCGTGAGATGGTATTTCAAAAAAGTGCATTTCTTGCAAGTGAAGCCGGTGTGGAACTTTCTGTATTCTTTAATAAGAAGTTCAGTTCGGGATTATTTGGCGGGGAAGGATTTATCATGCAGAAAGTATCCGGAGAAGGAACGGTATTTGCCGAATTTGACGGACATGTAGTAGAGTATGAGCTGAATGCCGGACAGGAGATTGTTATAGATACGGGACATCTGGCAGCGATGGATGCATCCTGCAGGATAGAGATTAAGAGTGTTCCGGGTGTAAAAAATATGCTGTTTGGAGGAGAAGGAATCTTTAATACAGTAGTTCACGGACCAGGACGGGTATGGCTTCAGACGATGCCGATTTCAAATGTTGCAGGAGTCCTTAGTCCGTATATCCCGACATCTGGTAAGTAACACCTGAAAGGACAGGAAAGCATGAGAACAAAAAGTATTCATAAAGCAGCACTGACGGATGCAGTGACACCGCTTGAGGAGTCCGGAAGAAGACTGGCTTATAAGGCAGCCACAGAAGGAATTGTGCTGCTGGAAAATGACGGATGTCTTCCGTTGAAAAATAAAAAAATTGCATTATATGGTGCCGGAGCAAAGAAGACGATCAAAGGCGGGACCGGATCAGGAGAAGTCAATGGACGTCAGTCGGTATCTGTTCTGGAAGGGATGGAACAGGCCGGATGCACTATTACAACGATGCGGTGGATTGAAGATTATGACAGACAGTTTGACGAAGGCGAACAGGAATATTCAGAAGAATTCCGAAAGAAATTGAATCTGAAGAATCTGCCGGATTTTATGAATTTAATGAGCAGCCCTTACAGATATCCTTATGGCCGGGCGATACTGGAATCTGATATAGAAGAATCGGATACAGACACCTGTGTATATGTAATATCGAGACAGGCCGGAGAAGGCGCAGACAGAAAACTGGATGAGAATGAGTACGGTCTGTCGGAGATAGAGCGGACGAATATCATCTTCTGCGCAGAAAGTTATAAGCATCTGATCATCGTGATCAATGTAGGTGGAGTGTTTGATCTGCATTTTCTAAGTGAGATACAGGGAATCGGAGCCGTTGTCTTCATGGGTCAGCTTGGAAGTATGGGTGGTCAGGCTCTTGCAGACGTGCTTATTGGAAGGCAGACACCGTCAGGAAAGCTTACGGATACATGGGCAAAGCATTACCGGGATCTTCCATTTGCAGATGAATACAGTTATCTGAATGGCAATCTGGATGAAGAATATTATAGAGAAGGTATCTATGTCGGATACCGGTATTTTGATACGTTTCATGTAGCACCGAGATATCCGTTCGGATATGGAATGTCATATACGGATTTTACAATACGTCTGGATCAGATGAAGGTGGAAGAGACAGACGTGTATGTATACGCGACAGTGGAGAATACCGGCAGAAGATACAGTGGAAAAGAAGTTGTACAGATCTATGTCAGTTGTCCGGAAGGAGAGCTTGAAAAAGAAGTGCAGAGGCTTACTGCGTTTCAAAAGACGAAAGTATTAGCACCAGGAGAGAAAGATGAACTGATATTAAGCTTTAGTCTTAAAGATCTGACGAGTTACAGGGAAGCTGATGCGGTAACGGTTCTAGAAAAAGGAGAATATGTAGTCCGAATCGGTAATTCCAGTAGGAATACCAGAGTTTGCGGAATCCTGAGAATGGAAGAGGAAGTAATAACCGAAAAACATTCTCATATCTGTAAAGCTCCAGTACGGATAACGGAGATAGAGCAAAATGCAGAAGATATGCTCCATGCGACCTGTGATTGCAGACAGAACTGGGGAAAAGGATGCGGAATCATAATTGAAAATGTAGAGAAGATCCGAAGCATCCGGATTGAAAAAGAGAGGATACCAGTTAGAGAGCATGCATATGGTCCGGTAAAGATATATTCATCCGAAGAGACAGATGCCATAATGGAGAAGCTGACGCTTCGCGATATGGCAGAACTGTCAGTGGGTGGAGGTCTGACCGGAGCAAGGTTCTTTGAAGCACCGGGGGCAGCAGGAGTTACCTGTACAATGCTGGAACAAAAAGGAATTCCAAATGTAGTGATGGCAGACGGGCCGGCAGGACTTCGCCTGAATAAGGTATCATCCGTATCATTTACCGGAAAGGTAAAAGGAACAGAGCCGAATATTTCATTTATGAAATATCTTCCGGAACCGGTCAAAAAAATCATGCTGGGTAATCCGGACAGCCCGAACCTTCTGTATCAGTTCACAACAGCATTCCCAAGCGGCATTTCGCTGGCATCCAGCTGGAATCTGGAGCTTGCGGAAGAAGTGGGAAATGCAGTAGGAAAAGAGATGGAATGTTATGGTGTCACATACTGGCTGGCACCGGGACTTAACATTCACAGGAATCCACTCTGTGGACGAAACTTCGAATATTATTCGGAAGATCCACTGCTTTCCGGAAAATTTGCAGCAGCCGTGACAAAGGGAGTACAGAAGAACCGTGGCTGCTATGTAACATTGAAGCATTTCTGCTGCAACAATCAGGAAGATAACCGCAATAAGATGAACGTCAATGTGAATGAACGTGCACTCAGGGAAATCTATCTGAAAGGCTTTGAAATCGCAGTAAAAGAAGCGAATCCGGGAGCTGTTATGAGTAGTTACAATAAGGTAAACGGGAAATATGTGAATAATAATTACCATTTGCTGACGCAGGTACTTCGTAATGAGTGGGGGTTTGACGGATTCGTGATGACAGACTGGTTCGCAACCGGACGGAAATATGGAGACCCGGCACATGCAATCGCATCCGGCAATGATCTGATCATGCCGGGAAGCCAGGGAACTGTGGATGAGATTGTAAAAGCGGTATCCAAAGGAGTGATTCTGGAGGAGGATGTACGCAGGAGTGCGGCGAATGTGCTCCGCGGGGTGCTTTCAAGCAGGATATATCAGGGATTTGCTAGAATGTATATGAAAAAGAAAAAAGGTGAGAAGTAAAGGTGTGGCTAGATAAGAAAAAATGGATTGCAGCAGCAATTGTGGCATGTATAACACTTTTCATAGCATCAGGGATACGTGAAGAAAAAAATACAAGAAAACAATTAAAATTCGGAGCAACCTATATGACGATGAATAATCCATATTTTGTTAATATGGATGAAAATATTGAAGAATCAGTGCAGGCAAGGGGGGATATCTTGATTACGAGAGATCCCCTGCAGGATCAGAAAAAGCAAAATGAACAGATTGAGGATATGTTAGATGAAGGAATTGATGTACTTTTTTTGCAACCTGTAAATCGAAATAAAGTTCGGCCTGCACTTGAATTATGCAAAAAAAGACATGTTCCAGTATTTGTTATTGATTCTGAAGTAGCAGATAAAGAAGCAGTTGTATCGACTATTGTTTCGGATAATTATGATGCGGGTGTTCAGTGTGCAAAGGATATGATGAAGAAAAAATCGAGTGCAAACATTGTAATTGTAAATCAAAAAGCCTTGAATTCGATTAATGAGAGAGTAAAAGGTTTTAGAGATACGATAAAAGGACATCCAGAATATAAAATAGTGGAAGAAAAAGAAAGTTCTGCAGAGTTTGAAATTGCTATGAAAGTTATGGAGAAGATTATATATGAAAATAAAGATTATGATGTTGTAATGGGAGGAAACGATCCGATTGCTTTGGGGTGTATAGCAGCAATGCAGATGACAGATAAGACTGATCAGGTCATGGTTTATGGAGTCGATGGTTCACCTGATGGAAAAGCAATGATAAAAGCAGGATTTTTAGAAGGAACAGCAGCACAATCACCGATTAAGATAGGTGAAAAGGCAGTTCAGACAGCATATAGTTATTTGGCGGGAGAGACTGTACAAAAGTATATTACAATACCAGTAGAATTGATTACAGCAGATAACTTGAAATTTTATGACATGACGGGATGGCAGTAGATGAAGAAAAACTATAGTTTAATTCTAAGAAAAATTATATTTGTTTTTAATAGTATATCAGTGATAGGAATTGCGATGTTTATTTTGTATACAACGAAAAAAATATGTAATGCATATGTTGCAAGTGATTTCTTAGAGAAAGTAAATGCAATTCCAACAAGTCCTTCTGTGTTGGTGGGAGAAATATTGATACTAATATTGATAATGGGAATTTCTTTTATATGTCGAGAAAAATTTGTGAAAGAAAATACAGGGGTGTACTATTTTACCTTACTTATAGATTTTTGTGCAAGTCTTTTTATTGTATATAGATTGGATTTTAATTATAATGGTATACTTTTATGGGTGTTTGCAAATTTAATTGCACATATTAAGGATATGGGAGGAAAATATGCACTAGCAGTAGTGTCGTTGCTTAGCTATATTGGAACTAATCATGGGATTATTTCAGTAAGTACAAAAATTTTTTCTGTTAGCGATTATATAAAGATATATGATATTGGAGTTCAAAAGGTTTTGTATTGGATATATAATTTGCTTACTTCATTAAATATTATTTTATTTTTTGCTTTTTGTGTGTTTATTATTATTGAACAAAGCGGAACAATTGATGAAGTAAAAAAGTTATATTCAAAGCTATATAAAACGAATGAAGAATTACAGCAAGCAAATGAAAAGTTACAAGAATATGCTGTGATGAAGGAGAAAATGGGTGAAACTAAGGAACGTAACCGATTAGCAAGAGAAATTCATGATACATTGGGTCATACATTAACTGGAATATCGGCAGGCGTAGATGCTTGTATAGCAATGATTGAGATTTCGCCAGAAGCAACGAAAGGACAATTAGAACTTATTTCCAGGGTTACGAGAGATGGAATAAAAGAAGTACGGCGTTCCGTAAGTGAATTAAGACCGGATTCACTTGAAAGATTAAGTTTGGAACCTGCAATTCGCAAAATGGTAAATGAAACCAATTCTATAACAAATACAAAAATACATTTTGAATGTGATGTGGATAAATTAAAATTTGATGAGGATGAAGAAAATGCAATATATCGTGTTATACAGGAAAGCATGACGAATTCAGTACGGCATGGTTATGCAAAAAATATATATATTACTATAAAAAAGAAATATTCGGATATTTGTATTTTAATTAAAGATGATGGTGTTGGCTGCAACGATATGAAGAAAGGATTTGGTACAAGGCATATTGTTGAGCGAATAAAGTTATTGAATGGAATAGTAGAGTTTGACGGAAGTGATGGATTTACAACGAAGGTTGTAATTCCAATAAGATGGGGTGAAGAATATGATTAAAGTACTGATTGCGGATGACCAGGAATTGATAAGACAAAGTTTGTCAATTGTGTTAAATACAAAGGATGGAATAGAAGTAACAGATACTGTTGCAAATGGACAGGAAGTAATTGCAAGTGTACGGAAAAATAGACCGGATGTAATTTTAATGGATATCCGAATGCCCAAAATGGATGGTGTACAATGTACGAAGATAATAAAAGATAATTATTCGGAAATAAAAATTATTATACTTACCACATTTGATGATGATGAGTATGTATATAATGCATTAAAATGGGGAGCAAGTGGATATCTTTTAAAAGGAGTATCGATGGATGGTTTGACGAATGCAATCCGTACTGTTTATAGTGGTCAGGCGATGATAAATCCAGATATTGCGACCAAGGTTGTAAGATTATTTTCTCAGATGGCCAAGGCAGATTACGTTGTGGATGTAGACCAAAAGAGAACAGAAGATTTAACGAAAACAGAATGGAAAATTATCAATGAGGTTGGACGAGGAAGTTCGAATAAAGAGATTGCAGAAAATTTAAAACTTTCAGAAGGAACTGTACGTAATTATTTAAGTGGAATACTAAATAAGCTGGAATTTAGAGATCGAACCCAACTGGCAATATGGGCGGTACAGAATAAAGTGGCAACAAAGATAATGGAGCAATAATAAATGAAAAAGAAAAATATATGTGGATTAGTAGCTTTCTTTTTTGTCGTAATCTTATCGGTATTTGCGTGGAATTATAAACAAAAGAATAAATCAGTTGTTTTGGAATTTGGAATGTTTGCTGAAAGTAATTGGGATGTCGAGAATGCGAATGCATATGTAATAATAGATGATGCAATAAAGCAATTTGAAAAAGAGCATCCGGGTGTTAAAGTTCATTATGAGACTGGAATCCGAAAAAAAGATTATTCAGAATGGCTGGATAGAAAGATATTGGAAGGAAAAACACCAGATGTATTTATGGTATTGTCTGATGATTTTTACAAATATGTATCACTGAATGTTATATCTAATCTGGATAATCAGATTGCTAATGACAGAGACTTTAAAAAGGAGTATTTTTTTGATACAGCATTGGATATTGGTAAATATCATGAAAGTCAGTATGCATTACCGTATGAAGTGGTTCCGACTTTGATGTTTGTGAATAAAACATTGCTGGAACGTGAAGGAATAACAGTTCCAAATGAAAATTGGACATGGAGTACAATGGAACAGATTGTTGATCAAATTACAAAGGATAAAGATGGAGATGGTGTAATTGATCAATTTGGAACATATAATTATACGTGGAAAGAAGCGGCATATTCAAATGGAGCAGAGCTTTTTGACAAAGATGGAAAAAGAGCTTATTTTTCCGGAACAAAAGTAAATGAAGCTGTTAAATTTGTAAAGAGATTAAATGAAATGAATGGGGGACGCGAAGTTACACAAAATGATTTTGATTCAGGAAATGTGGCGTTTATGCCATTGTCGTTTTCTGAATACAGAACATATAAAACGTATCCATATAAAATAAAAAAATATACAAGCTTTCAATGGGATTGCACAACGATGCCGGCAGGACCAGGAGGACATAATACTTCGGAAGTGGATGCACTTATGATGGCTGTAGGAAATAAAAGTAAGCATAAGGAATTGGCATGGGAATTCTTGAAACTATTAACTGCAGATTCTTCAATACAAAGAGAGATATTTGAATATTCACAAGGTGCATCAGTATTAAAATATGTAACTGGATCAAGATATGCAGAGAGTATGATTCGGAAAGATATGGATGTAAATGAGAGGGTTATTGATAACCGATTATTAAGTGATGCAATAGAGAATGGGCGTATAAAGCCAAGATTTTCAAAATATCCAGAAGCAATGGCACTGGCAGAGAATGAAATGGATGATATTTATAAAAATGAAAAGAATATCGACAGCTCACTTAAAGTATTTCAAAGAAGCATTACCAAGTTTTTAAATCAATAAAAAAAGCATTACATTTGTCACATTTTTTGTGAGGAATGTAATGTTTTTTTAGTTACAAAATACAGGTGTACAGAATAATGAAAATTAGTAATATTAAGACAACAAATAACAAGCAAGGAGGAAAAGAAATGAAAAGAAAATTAGTGAGCGTGTTATTAAGTGTTTCGTTAGTTGCGGCAATGGCGATGGGATGCAGTAATGGCGATGGGGACAAGAAAGCTAGTTCAACAAAAACCGAATCAACAACAAACAAAAAGGGAGGTCACAAGTTCGGATATACCTGTATGGATGGAACAAATCCATTCTTCGTAACATTGGAAGATGAAATTAGAAAGAAAGTAGAAGCGAATGGGGATGAGCTTGTATCAGTAGATCCGGCAAACGATGTAAGTCTTCAGGTACAGCAGGTAGAAGATTTGATTTCACAGGGAATTGATGCAATGTTCCTGAATCCAGCAGAAGCTGAAGGAATTCTTCCAGCTTTGGATGCTTTAAAAGAAGCAAACATTCCAATCGTTAACTTTGATACAGAAGTTGCTGATATGTCGTATGTAACAAGTTATGTTGGATCTGATAACTACAATGCAGGTAAAGTTTGTGGAGAAGATTTAGTTAAGAAATGCCCGAAGGGTGGAGACATTATTGTTCTTGATTCACCGACTATGAATTCAATTGTAGATCGTACAAAGGGATTTACAGATGCAATCAAAGGAAAAGGATTTAACATTGTTGCACAGCAGGATGCCAAAGGAAATCTTGAAACGTCAATGGGAATTGCAGAAGATTTATTACAGGCACATGGAGATGTAGTTGCAATCTTTGGTGGAAATGATCCTACAGCACTTGGTGCATTAGCGGCAGCAAATGCAGCAGGAATTAAGGATTGTAAAATTTACGGAGTAGATGGTTCACCGGATGTTAAATCAGAGCTTGCAAAAGGTGATTCTTTAATGGAAGGAACAGGAGCACAGTCTCCGGTAGGTATTGCTGATAAGTCTGTAGAGGTTATGTATAAAATCTTAGATGGCAAGAAAGTGAAAGACAAATATCCAGTAGAAACATTCCTGATTACAGCAGATAATGTTAACGATTATGGTACAGATGGTTGGCAGTAAACGATAGTCATTAACAAAAATATGAAAGGTGTTTTATTCAATGAACTGGATAAAGCACCTTTTTGCAGATAAAAGAAAGGGATAAAAAGGTGATATTTTGAGTGATACAGCATTGTTAGAAATGAAGCATATACATAAAAAATTTCCAGGTGTATATGCATTAAAAGATATCAATTTTGAACTTCGTTCGGGAGAAGTTCACGCACTATTAGGGGAAAATGGAGCTGGGAAATCTACACTTATCAAAGTACTGGGTGGTATTTATACGGCTGATGAAGGTGAAATTATTATAAATGGAAAAAAGGTAAATATTGATGGTGTAAAAGCAGCGCAGATGAATGGTGTAGCAATTATTCATCAAGAGTTAGTCTTGGTTCCCTATATGACGGTTGCTGAGAATATTTTCCTTGGGCGTGAACCTATGAGTTCGGGATTCGTTGATAAGAAAAAGATGAATCAGGATGCTCAGAAATTGCTGGATGATTATCAGATGGGAATAAAGGCAAATCAGTTGATCAAAAAATTGACAATAGCACAGCAGCAAATGGTTGAAATTGTAAAAGCTATTTCATATAATTCTAAAATTCTGGTTATGGATGAGCCTACATCTTCTATTTCAGATAAAGAGGTGGCATTTTTATTTAAGACAATGAGAAGTCTTACTTCAAAGGGAGTAGGAATCATCTACATTTCGCATAAAATGAGTGAATTAGAGGAAATATGCGATCGAGTAACGGTTATGCGAGATGGTGAGTATGTTGGAACGGAAATCGTAAAAAATACTACGAAAGATGCATTGATTGCAATGATGGTTGGTAGAGAACTTACGAATTATTATACTAGGGATTTTGAAGAACACAAAGAAGTCATCATGAAATGTGAAGGAATCTCAGATGGGGAGCTTGCAGAGAATGTAAGTTTTGAACTTAGAAAGGGAGAAATATTAGGATTTGCAGGATTGGTTGGTGCAGGCCGAAGTGAAGTGATGAAAAGTATCTTTGGATTGATGCCAAAAAGTACAGGAGATATTTATCTGGAAGGGAAAAAGGTAACTATTAAATCACCAATTGATGCAATGAAAAATGGTATTGCACTTGTACCTGAAAACCGTAAATTAGAAGGGTTATATCTGGTACAGAGTGTCAGGTTTAATTCAACGATAGAAGTATTGAATGAATTTATCAAAGGTATTTTTGTAGATAATTCGAAAGAGAGAGCGATTACGCAAGAATATATCGATAAGATGGCAACAAAAACACCTTCACAAGAACAAGCTATAGGTAATCTGTCGGGAGGAAATCAGCAGAAAGTATTAATCGGACGTTGGCTTGCAACTCATCCGAGAATTTTGATCCTGGATGAGCCTACAAGAGGTGTAGATGTAGGTGCAAAATCAGAGATTTATGCGATTATGAATCAATTGGCAAAACAGGGAATGTCGATTATTATGATATCTTCTGAGTTACCGGAGATTTTGGGAATGAGTGATCGGATTTATGTAATGGCACATGGAAAAATGAAAGGTTGCATTAGTCATGAAGAAGCAACACAGGAAAGTGTTATGATGATGGCAGCTGAATAAGGCAGACATAATAGGAGGAAGAAATTAAATGAGAGAAAAAACAAAAAAGCCAACTACAACATCTGGAGTTGGAAGTGCAGTAAAAATATATTTTAAAGAAAATTTGGGAATTATTGTAGCCTTCTTGGTATTATGCGTATTCTTGTCAATTTTTCCAAAAACAAGTGGTTCATTTTTTACAAGACAGAATATTTTTAATGTATTAAGACAGATTTCTACAAACTTGTTTCTGGCATGTGGTATGACAATGGTAATTATTCTTGGCGGTATCGATTTGTCTGTTGGATCAATTATCGCATTATCTGGCTGTATCTCAGCTGGTTGTGTAGCAAGATATAACCTTCCATTACCGATTGCATTACTTATGGGACTTTTAGTTGGTCTTTGTGTTGGTATGTTTAATGGTGTGGTAATCAGTAAGACGACAATTCCGGCGTTCATTGTAACATTAGCAACCATGAATATAGCCAAAGGACTTGCCTATGTATACACAGGTGGTTCACCGGTACGAGTAGTAACAAAAGAATGGCAGTTCTTAGGAGCCGGTTATATTGGAATATTTCCAACACCAGTTGTAATCCTGATAATTGTCCTTGTTATTACAGCAATTATTATGAACAGAACAAAAATGGGACGTCACATGTATGCTGTTGGAGGAAACCAACAGGCAGCAGAATTTTCAGGAATTAAAGTTGAAAAGGTTAAATTTTTTGTACATGCTTTTTCAGGATTAATGGCAGGTCTTGCAGGAATTGTTTTAGCTTCTCGTATGTATTCTGGACAGCCTACAGCTGGTGATGGGGCTGAAATGGATGCTATCGCAGCAGTTGTTGTTGGCGGAACGTCAATGGCTGGTGGAAGCGGTAAAATAGGTGGAACTATTATAGGTGGCCTGATTATAGGTGTTTTGAATAACGGACTGAATCTTCTGAATGTTAATTCGTTCTGGCAGTATGTAGTAAAAGGTGTCGTAATTTTGCTGGCTGTATTCCTTGATTATTTCAGAAATAAAGGGAAAAAATAAGATAAATTAAAAAATAGGAAGGAGATAAATTATGTTAGTTTCATTAAAGCCGTTGATGGAAGATGCAATGCGAAAAGGATATGCAGTTGGAGCATTTAATTGTCCGAATATGGAATCAGTAATGGCTATTATACAGGCTGCAGAGGAAACAAATTCACCGGTTATATTAAACTATGCAGAGGTACATAGCAATTTGATATCCATGGAAGATATTGCACCAGTTATGCTTCAGTTTGCCAAAAAAGCTTCTGTTCCAGTTTGTGTACATTTGGATCATGGTGAGTCTATTGAAAGTTGTATTAAAGCAATACAGTTAGGTTTTAGCTCTGTGATGATTGATGCATCAGGTAGTGATTATGAAGAAAATATAAGAACAACTGCAGAAGTAGTGAGATTGGCTCATGCAGTGGATGTTACAGTTGAAGCAGAACTTGGACATATTTTCTCATCTGATAAAGGTTTAGGAGATACAGAAGAAATTGAAACAGCGGACAGCTTTTCAAACTTAGATGATGTGTATACAAGTCCAGATATGGCAAAAGATTTTGTTGAAAAAACCGGAGTAGATGTGTTGGCCATTGCTTTCGGAACAAGTCATGGAATTTATACACAGAAGCCAGTTTTGGATTTGAATCGTATTACGGAAATTAAAAATAAAATTGATATTCCATTCGTAATGCATGGTGGTTCAGGACTTAGTAAAGAGGAGTTTCAGACAGCAGTAAAAAATGGAATACGTAAAATTAATTATTACACGTATATGACATTGGCTGGTGGAAAAGCGGTCAAAGCTGCATTAGATAAAAAAAGCGTAGAAGAAAATATTTTCTATCATGATATTCCGTTAATTGCTATGAAAGCTATGAAAGAAAATGTGAAAGTGGCAATTGAAACATTTGCACTAAAAAATTAGGGAGTGTGAAAGATGAAAAGATCAGAGATTAACAAAGCTTTGAAGGATATGCATGATTTGATCAAAAAATTTCATGTATCACTTCCTCCATTTTGTGAATGGACACCAGAAGAGTGGAAAACAAAAGGAAAAGAATACGATGAAATTAGAGATAATATGCTTGGCTGGGATATAACAGATTTTGGGCTCGGAGATTTTGAACATACAGGATTTTCATTAATTACGTTAAGAAATGGAAATATAAAAAATGATAAGTATGATAAACCATATGCAGAAAAGTTATTGATGCTCCATGAAGGCCAGCATGCGGAAATGCATTATCATGCATACAAAATGGAAGACATTATTAATCGAGGAGGTGGAAACGTATTAATTCGTGTATATAATTCGACGGAAGATGGAAAAATGGCAGATACAGATGTCGTTGTTCATAGTGATGGATGCGTTTATACAGTGAAGGCGGGAACTCAGATAAGACTAACGCCGGGAGAAAGTATAACTGTGACAAGAGGATTGTACCATGACTTTTCTGTAGAAGAAGGAAAAGGATCCGTTCTGCTGGGAGAAGTTTCTATGTGCAATGACGATAATACGGATAATTATTTCTATAATAAAAAAGTAGGACGTTTTCCTGCTATAGATGAAGATGAAGAACCATACCGTTTATTATGTAATGAATATCCAGAGGCTTTGTAGGAGGAAGACCTATGAATAAAGAAGGAATAACGGTTGCAGGAAATCTTATTGCAGATGTAGTATACACAATAGATGTATATCCTCAAAAAGGCAATTTAACGTGGATGGAAAATCCGGTCGCTCATACAGGAGGTATTAATAACTTAATTATTGATCTGGCAAGGCTGGATTCTAAAATACCAATAAAAGTATCGGGAGTTGTGGGCGATGATGACAATGGCCAATTTATAGTAGACTCTTTAAGTGAGTATCCTAATATAAACATTGAAGGGATTGTAAAAAAAGGAAGAACAGCCGTTACATTTGCAATGACAGAAAAAGAAAGCAAACAGAGAACATTCTTTTTTGATCCAGGGACCAGTTTTGAATTCAATGAAAAACAGATAGATTTTAAGAAAATAAAGGCGGATATTTTTCATTTAGAATATTTACTTTTATTAGGAACGCTGGATCAACCGGATGAAGACTATGGAACTAAAGCCGCAAAGGTATTAGCAACTGCACAAAAATATGGAATGGAAACTTCTGTAGATATGGTTTCAGAAGAAGGAAATCGATACCAGGAAGTTGTATGGCCTGCATTGAAGTATACAGATTATTGTGTGGTAAATGAAGTAGAAGGAACCGGTGTGACTGGAATTCAATTATATGATAAGGATGGAATAAAAGAAGAAAATATGAGAAAGGGGTTGGCAAAACTAAAAGAATTGGGAGTAAAAAAGTGGGCTATCATACATTCACCTGCATGTGGATATGGTTTGAATTGTCAGACAGGAGAATTTGTAAAAGTTCCAAGTTTTAAACTTCCAAAAGGATTTATAAAGGGAACGACTGGGGCAGGTGATGCATTTTGCTCGGGCGTTCTATATGCAGCGTATCAAAGAGAAAGTATAGAGAAGGCATTATATTACGGTGCTATTACAGCTGCATGTTCACTTTCTAAAGAAGATAGTACCTCAGGTGTTATGGACTTGAAAGAAATGAAATTATTTATGAAAACAAACGTATAGAAAAGTTGCTAAAGATAGAAAGAATTTTGGAGATTATAAGATTATATTTATAAAATCCGGAATTCTTTCTATTTTTTTGTTTAGCCAATGAACTTTCTTTCACAAAATAAACATATTTTTTCCACATACTTTTCAAAATATTTTCTTATATTGTTACAAGATTGAGTTTAACAGGAGGAAGTAAAGTTGATAGAAGTAAAGAATCTTACCAAACGCTATGGGAACCATCTGGCCGTAGATCACTTAAGCTTTACAGTGGAATCCGGGAAAATATATGGATTCTTAGGACCAAATGGAGCTGGTAAATCTACAACCATGAATATCATGACCGGTTACCTTGGAGCTACTGAGGGACAGGTATTGATTGATGGGCATGACATTTTAAAAGAACCGGAAGAAGCAAAGAAAAATATAGGATATCTGCCGGAAATACCACCTCTTTATATGGAGATGACGGTACGGGAGTATCTGGAATTTTCTGCAGAGTTAAAAGGCATCAAAAAGAAAGACAGAGAACCACAGATTGAAGAAGTCATACGACTGGCGAAACTCCGTGATGTGGAGAACAGACTGATCCAGAACCTGTCAAAAGGATATAAGCAAAGAGTCGGACTTGCACAGGCAGTTCTTGGATTCCCGGAGATCATCATTCTGGATGAGCCGACGGTAGGGCTGGATCCAAAACAGATCATAGAGATCCGTGAACTGATCCGGAAATTATCTAAGAATCATACCGTAATCTTAAGTTCACATATACTGGCAGAAGTAAGAGAAGTATGTGATTATATCATGATCATATCCGGCGGGAAACTGGTAGCCAGTGATACAACAGAGAATCTGGAGACCATGATGAGCGGAAAAGGACAAATCGAGATAGAGGCAAAAGCGTCCAAAGAAGAGATGGATCACATCCTTCATACAATGAATAAAATAAAAGAAGTACGTTACCGCACAAGCGCAAGTGGAGTCACAACAGCGCATATCACCGCAAAGGGCGGAGAGGATATCAGAGAAGAATTGTTCCTTGCATTTTCACATGCAGACATTCCACTTCTTACATTGAATCAGAATAAGACAACACTGGAAGAAATCTTCCTCGAATTAACACAGGGGAATGGAAGCAGGATGATGAAGGAGGAAAAGAAAGCATGATAGCAATCTATAAAAGAGAGTTAAGATCTTATTTTCATTCGATGATAGGATATGTATTTATCGCGTTTCTGGTTGCATATACTGGAATTTATTTTCTGGCATACAACCTGAATTATGGATATCCATATTTTTCATACGTACTTTCCGGAATCATGTTCGTATATCTGGTGGCGATTCCAATTCTGACGATGCGCTGTTTTGCAGAAGATAAAAAGAACAGGACGGATCAGATGTTACTGACGGCGCCGGTAAGTTTGTTTAAAATTGTACTTGGAAAATATCTTGCAATGGTTACGATCATGGCAATCCCATGTCTGATCTACCTGATTTTCCCGCTGATCATCAAAGCACAGGGAACAGCATATATTCTTGTGGATTATCTGGCAATCCTGGTATTTTTCTTACTGGGATGTGTGTATATTGCGATTGGAATGTTTATATCGTCACTGACAGAGAGCGTGATCATTGCAGCAATTGGCACTTTTGGAATCTTACTTCTTACTTATCTATGGAGCGGAATTTTGAATTTTATTCCTTCCGCAGCATGGGCAAATGCAGTAGCAGTTGCGGTGCTTTTGTCACTGGTAGTTCTGGCAGTCTGGAATATGACCAGAAATATAGTGATCAGTGGTGCCCTGGAACTGATCGTGGTAGCAGGAACCATCATTACTTATGTAGCAAAGAAATCGCTGTTTGAAAGTTTGTTATCTACATTTCTTGGCAAACTGGAACTGACGGAAGTATTTTCGAATATTGCAGATAATCATCTTCTGGATGTGAGCGGTATTATTCTGTATCTGTCATTGATCGTATTATTTTTCTTTTTGACGATGCAGATGATTCAGAAGAGACGTTGGAGTTAGGAGGAGCATATGTTAGAGAAAATCAAGAAGTCGTTCCAGAGTGCGGCATCGAAAAACGGAAGCTACAGCGTGGGAATGATCGCCCTTGTTATCTGTATGGTGGTCGTAGTCAACCTGATCGCGGGACAGCTTCCGGAAAATATCAAGAGTATAGATATCAGTGACAATAATATCTACGGTGTATCAAAGACCAGTAAAAAGATTCTGAATAAATTAGATGACAATATTACATTTACGGTATATGCAGAAAAAGATTCTACCGATACACGTATCAAATCATTCATTAAAAAATATACAACTCTTTCCGATAAGATCACTGTAAAATGGGTGGATCCGGTCCTTCATCCGGCTGCACTTACGAAAGCAAATGTAGAAAAGGATACGATTGTAGTATCCTGCAAAACGACAGGAAAGTCCAAGGATATTTCTTTTGATGATATTCTGGTATCGGATTCGTACTCTTATTATACGACAGGAAGCGCTTCGGAATCGGAATTCGATGGCGAAGGTCAGTTCACAAGTGCAATTAACTATGTAACAAGTGAAGAGACAGAGAAGCTTTATTATACAACAGGACATGGGGAAGCATCATTTTCGGATTCTGTAACGAAATTATTTGACAAGAACAGCATGTCAACAGAAGAGATTAACCTGATGATGAAGGGTGAGATTCCGGATGACTGCGATCTGTTATTCTTAAATGCACCGACAACAGATCTCTCAGATGATGAAAAGACCCTGCTTTTGAATTACCTGCAGGCAGGTGGAAAGGTATTTATCGTACTTGGAGAGTCAGAAGATGCAACACCGAATCTGGATGAAGTCTTAAAAGAATATGGTATGCAGAAGACGGACGGATACATTGCTGATATGCAGAGAAGTTATCAGGGCAATTATTATTATATCTTCCCTGAGATCACAGCAACCGGAGATCTGGCAAAAGGGCTGGAATCAGAGATGGTACTGATGATAAATGCACATGGACTTACGACAACAGATCCTGCAAGAGATACCATTACAACAACAGCGTTCATGCAGACATCGGACAATGCATATTCTGTAACAGAAGACAGTCAGGAAGAGGGAACTTATAATCTCGGAGTAGTTGCAACAGAGTCGATATCATCCGATACTTCTGAAGATGCAGATTCATCCAACTCATCAGACAGTGATGCCAAGACCAGTCGTCTGACCGTTATCTCATCAGAAACGATGATTGATTCACAGATTACAGATGCATATTCCACACTTGAGAACCTGGATCTCTTTATGAATGCGGTAACAGCGAACTTTGATAATACGAAAAATGTAGCAATCAAGGCAAAGAGTCTGCAGGTAAGTAATAACACGATGCAGCACGCCGGGCTGATCAGTATCCTGACAATCTTTGGTATTCCGCTTGTGATCCTGATCTATGGATTCATGTGCTGGTGGAAGAGAAGAAAAGCGTAAAGAGGGGGATCGGGATGAAGCAGAAAAAGACGATGATCATCATGGTCATTATACTTGCAGCTCTGCTTGCTATGTATGGAGGCATGAAGGCATGGAACAGTCATAGTGAGAAGCAGAAAAAAGCCAAAGAAAAAGAAGAAACGGTCAGCCTGTTAGACGTAAAAAATCTGAAAGCATTCTCATATGAGAGTGGAGATAGTAAGATGAGTTTTTCAAAAGAAGACGGCGAATGGATCTATGATGCAGATGATGGTGTAAGGCTGAATCAGAGTACGATAAAAAGTACGGCAAAAGAGATCGCAGGACTTACGGCAGTAAGAGAGCTGAAGGATCCGGATGAAAAGAGTGATTACGGACTTGATAAGCCTGATTATACGATTACCTATACGGCAAAAGACGGAAGTGAAGGAACCATCGTGATCGGTGATGCGGCCGGAGACAATTACTATGCAATGACGAAGAATTCAGATTCTGTATACACAATTGCCGGAACGGTGGTATCGGATCTGACATTTGACCTGTCGTCTCTTACGGAAAATGATACGGTGCCATCCATCAGCAGTGGCAATCTTAAAAAAGTAGAAGTTACACAGAATGGAGAGACAACAACCTACAAGAAAAAGAAAGAGCGTTCACAGCTTGCCGGTGGCTGGGGAACAATCTCACTTACCCAGTGTGCAGATTACAATGTAAAAGATCTGGCAAAATACGGACTGGATGAGGCAAACAGAATCACCGTGACCGCAACTTACAAAGACAGTTCGTCCGGAGATAAGAAGACGTGTACGATCTATGTGGGAAGTGAAAATGGTGATAACCGCTATGTACAGCTGAAGGATTCGAACATGGTATATGAAGTTGGAAGTACGATCGTGAAAAACATGATGACGGTTGATAACAGCGACAGCAGTTCAGATACAGAGAGTACAGATAACACAAGTAGTACAGAAAATGCAGAATAGTGCATAGATATAATAGAATTTCAAATAATGCAGAGCAGGCATTTGAAAATAAGGAATGTATTTACAGAAGATTTTCTGGTGCTGCTTAGATGATGAAAAAGGTGGAAGAAACACATAGACATGTGCCTTCCGCCTTTTTTTCTGATTTTAAAGAAAATTGACGAAAAGTTTTCACATAATTTACAGCTCATTTGTTGCCTGAACGTATAAAAAATGGTATATTATTAGTAGGTTTGTTGTGAAAATATACAAAAACCCCCGAAAAGAAATAGGTAGGAGTGATAAAAGATGTATCAGGAAGAATACAAACGCTGGCTTGCAGCAGATCTTGAAGATGCAGATCTGAAGCCGGAATTGTCAAAAATTGAAGGAAATGATGATGAGATCAAGGAACGTTTTGCAGTAGCACTGAAGTTTGGAACAGCCGGACTTCGTGGAGTACTCGGAGCAGGAACGAACCGTATGAATATTTATGTAGTACGTCAGGCTACACAGGGATTAGCTAACTGGGTAAAAACACAGGGCGGAACACAGACAGTAGCAATCAGCTACGACAGCCGCTTAAAGAGTGATGTATTTGCCAAGACAGCAGCAGGTGTACTTGCAGCGAACGGAATCAAAGTAAGAATCTACGATGCACTGATGCCGGTACCTGCACTTTCATTCGCAACACGTTATTATAACTGTAACGCAGGTATTATGGTAACAGCTTCTCATAACCCTGCAAAATATAACGGATACAAAGCATACGGACCAGACGGATGTCAGATGACAGACGACGCAGCAGCAATCGTATACGAAGAGATCCAGAAGACAGACGTACTGACCGGAGCAAAATACATGTCATTTGCAGAAGGTGTAGAAGAAGGACTGATCCGCTTCGTAGGAGATGACTGTAAGAGAGCACTCTACGATGCAATCGAATCCCGTCAGGTTCGTCCGGGACTGTGTAAGACAGCCGGATTAAAACTGGTATACAGCCCGCTGAATGGTTCAGGTCTTGTTCCTGTAACACAGGTATTAAAAGACATCGGAATCACAGATATCACAATCGTACCAGAACAGGAATATCCAAATGGATACTTCACAACATGCAGCTATCCAAATCCAGAGATCTTCGAGGCACTGGAGCTTGGACTTAATCTTGCAAAAGAGACAGATGCAGACCTTATGCTTGCAACTGACCCGGATGCAGACCGTGTTGGTATCGCTATGAAGTGTCCGGACGGATCTTATGAACTGGTAAGTGGTAACGAAGTCGGAGTACTTCTTCTTGACTACATATGTGCAGGACGTATCGAAAAAGGTACCATGCCTGAAAAAGCAGTAGCAGTAAAATCTCTTGTATCTACACCACTTGCAGATGCAGTAGCAGCTCATTACGGAGTAGAACTTAGAAACGTACTGACAGGATTCAAATGGATCGGAGACCAGATCGCACAGTTAGAGGCAGCTGGAGAAGTAGACAGATTCATCTTCGGATTTGAGGAAAGCTACGGATACCTTGCAGGACCATATGTACGTGACAAAGATGCCGTTATCGCATCTATGCTGATCTGTGAGATGGCAGCTTACTACAGAAGCATCGGAAGCTCTCTGAAACAGAGAATGGAAGAAATCTACGCAGAGTACGGACGTTACCTCAACAAGATCGACAGCTTCGAATTCCCTGGACTTAGCGGAATGGACAAGATGTCAGGAATCATGCAGAACTTACGTGAGAATGCACCAGCAGATATTGCCGGTTACAAAGTAACAGAAGTAACAGACTACACAAAGACAGAAGAGACAGGACTTCCGGCAGCAAACGTATTAGTTTACAAACTTGAGAACAACGAGACAGTAATCGTACGTCCTTCAGGAACAGAGCCTAAGATCAAGATCTACTACACAACACTTGGTAAAGATCTTGCTGAGGCACAGGCTGAGAAAGATAAGCTTGCTGAGGCACTGAAGCCGATTATGGCATAGGATTTTTGTGGAAAGACGCAGGAAGTACTTAGGGCATAGAGTTTTGTGGAAAACAAAGAACGTATGTTATAAAAATTGAACATTGGAATAAAAATAAGTGTACAATTCTTCGGTGGAAGAATGTACACTTATTTTTTATACCAAAGTATACAGGAAAAGAAGTCGAAGCTAATGCCTTGTAAAGATTAAAAATGTATCAAAACAGAGAATTAGATTCTTTATGTATTCCAAAGATTGGAATCAGCTATTAGTTCGTTTTGCAGCAATTTTATTCTTCAATCTGTTACGTCTGCTCGGATGTGTAAAAGCAACCCGCTGTGCCGTAAAAATCGAATTATTAAAGTTAAAGATGAACGATACAAAACATACAACCGCAAAGAATGGCAGCATATTATATCCAAAACTTTCCACACCGACTAGGATAGCGGCAAGCAGTGTATTAGATCCGCTGCAGAACACAGAAGCGAATCCAAGCGCAGCACCGAACATCGGGTCAAATCCGAATACAGGACCAAGGACGTATCCTAAGCAGGAACCGATGGAAAACAAAGGTGCAACCTCTCCGCCGATGAATCCGGAAGAAAGTGTCAGAATGGTAAGTGCCATCTTAAGAAGCCAGTCATAGGCATATACATCATCTTTCGTTCCATCAAAGCACAATGCGATCAGATTCGATCCGGTTCCGGAATATCTTCCCTGATGGAAGACCATCATAAGAACAGCAATCAAAGCACCCATGATCACAACTTTCTTCACAGGGGAAGAAAAACGGAATGCAAATTTCAGACGAAGGTATCTGAGAATCAGGGCAAACAGTGATCCGACGATACCAAAGGCAAGTCCCATTGCCGCAAGCTTTAAAAGCAATATAGCATCATAAGTAGATGGATGATAGTTCAGTGTTTCCAGTATATTGATATGGAACTTACGAAGTCCAAGTGCTCTTGATGTGAATGCGGCACTGATGGATGCAACTGTTGCCGGGATCAGTGCATGGTATTCCAGTTTTCCGGCAACCAGTACTTCCAGTGCGAAAAAGATTGCTGCAAGCGGAGTACAGAAAAGACCGGAGAATCCGGCAGCCATACCGGTGATCAGGAACATCTTCCTGCTGTTTTCGATATCGATGGTCTTATCAACCAGACGTCCCACATTATTAGAAACTGCAGCACCAATCTGAACAGCAACACCCTCACGTCCGGCACTTCCTCCGAACAGATGCGTGGTCCAGGTTCCGACGATAGCAAGTGGAACCATGCGGATCGGAAGTTTATTGTTTTTTCCCAGTCCTACATGGAAGACCATCTTCATACCGTTTGCGACGGATTTACCAAACTGGTGATAGATGAACCAGATGAATACTCCGCCAAGTGGCAGAAACCAGATCAGATACCAGAAGTATTTGGTACGGATGGCAGTACAGGCATTGAGTCCCAGACCGAATGCCGCATCGACAATACCGACAAGAACACCGACGGCAACACCTGCGATTGCAAGGATGAAGGTGTCCTTATAGTATTTTGAAATGTGTTTGAACAATGTTTTTATCATAATAATCCCCCAAAGATAGATTCTCTCTTTTTTATTATAACTGGCGGAAGGAGAAAACTGCAAGTAATTATGTATTTTATCTCGACAAGTTATATACTATATGCTACAATTCGGTCAAGCATTATAATTCTATATTTTCATTGGCATATACGCCATATCAAAAACTTATGCATTTCGCATTCTATGAATTTTCAATGCTTGTAACCCAGATATATTTATTCAGGCAGAGAGAATTATGGAATGTATTGCGCTTCAGGCAAATGTGCAGGTAATAAAGGATAATGCTGAAATGGAGGCAGAATTTATGAAAGCAGAGGAAAGAGAACGACAGATTCGTGAAGATGGAAAAAAAGAGGGGATAAAAGAAGGTATGAGGGAACATGAACGATTTATGAATCTTACTCAAAGATTGCTTTCAGACAAACGATATGATGAGTTGCAGCGTGCAACAGAAGATCAAAATTATTGTCAGCAGTTGTATAAAGAGTACAATATATTATAAATTCACAAGAGGAAATAGAAATGGCATTAAAAGAAGTAAGAAAAACAATAGATGAAATAGATACCCAGATGAAACCACTTTTCCTACAGCGCATGGAATGTGGAAAGCACGTTGCAGAAGCAAAGGCACAGACTGGTGGAGATGTATTCGTGCTTGAAAGAGAGCTTGAAATCATCGGAAAAAGAGCCGGAGATGTAAAGCCAGAGATTCAGGAAGAGTACAGGACGTTTTTAAGACATCTGATGAGTCTCTGCAGAAAATACGAATATGAATTATTGCCGGAGATGCAGGAAAAGGTCATAACTGCAGCATTGACAGCAGCAGGACTGACAGCAGAGACAGAACATTCACAGGTAAAGATTGCATTTACCTGCCCAAAAGAGACGAGTAATCTGAATCTCTTCCTGAATATGACAAAGCTAAATGGGATTACGGTTGATGCGCTGAATCTGACGACGGAAGATGGTGTGCAGAAGATTACGATGATCCTGGATGGAAAAGTAACAGAGGCGTCTATGCGTTGTCTGTTATGTCAGATTGGAAAAGAGGCAGATGATTTTCAGATTGTGGAGTTAGTAAATCATACAAGAAAAGTAGGAATATAAAAGCGGGAGCATGTATTTTTTGACAAAATTAAAAATTCCCTCTTGAAATCATAAAAAACATGTGCTAATATTTAAACCAAATTTAGTATAGTAAAGCGATGAAAGAGACTCTGGACTCTGGAACCTGACAGGAATGTGGTGTCACCGACTGAGAGCACCGCTTGGGGAATGAGGACAATAGGGAACACTCTGGAGCAGACCAACTGAACAAGTAAATAAGGTAAGCCGAATAAAAGTAGGTTGGTACGTAGACTGCACGTTACGCACGAAAAGAGGAATCTTAGAAAGCACTATACAGCTTTGAGATTCAATGCGGGTGGTACCGCGGATAGCGAAGATGATATCCGTCCCGGGATACAAGTATGTATTCCAGGACGGATTTTTATGTTTCTAAGTAAAAAAATGAATAAAAATTACATTTTATAATAAATATTTCAGAACATAAAATATTGAAAAACGCTGTTCGTCCCGGGAAGAATAGGAGGATAAGAACATGGAGTATTTAACAGGTGTAAAGCCAAAAGAGACAAAAGAAATCAGCGAATTACTGGAACAGACAGAAGCAGGAGCAAAGGTAAAAGTCAATGGAGCCGTGCATACGATCCGCGACATGGGAACCGTTGCATTTGTAATCTTAAGAAAAAGAGAAGGTCTGCTTCAGTGTGTCTATGAAGAAGGAAGTGCTGATTTTGATCTGAAAGACATCAAAGAGGCAGCAACTCTTGAAGTGGAAGGCGTCTTAGAACAGAATGAAAAAGCACCAAACGGCATTGAAATCCGTATGGAGAGCGTAAAGATCCTAAGCGAGCCGGAAGACGAGATGATGCCGCTTGCAATTTCCAAATGGAAACTGAACACATCTCTGGAAGCAAAACTGAACTATCGCTCTATCTCCCTTAGAAACATCCGGGAGCGTGCCAAATTCAGAATTCAGGAAGGACTTACAAGAGCATTCAGAGATTTCCTTTACAGTCAGGAATTTACAGAGATCCATACACCAAAGATCGGGGCCAAAGGAGCAGAAGGCGGGGCAAATATTTTCAAACTGGAGTATTTCCATAGACCGGCAGTACTGGCGCAGAGCCCTCAGTTTTATAAGCAGATGATGGTTGGTGTATTTGACAGAGTATTTGAGACAGCACCTGTATTCCGTGCAGAAAAACATAACACAAAACGTCATCTGAACGAATATACCAGTCTTGACTTTGAGATGGGATATATTGATGGATTTGAAGATATTATGGCAATGGAGACGGGATTCCTTCAGTATGCGATGGAACTGTTAAAGAAAGATTATGAAAGAGAACTGAAAGTCCTGGGGGTAGAACTTCCGGATGTAAGTCAGATCCCGGCAGTAAAATTTGCAGACATCAAAGAAATCGTTGCTGAAAAATATAACCACAAGATGAGAAATCCATTTGATCTGGAGCCGGAAGAGGAAGTGCTGATCGGACGCTACGCAAAAGAAGAGTGGGGAAGCGATTTTGTATTTGTCACTCACTATCCATCTAAGAAACGTCCGTTCTATGCAATGGATGATCCGGAAGATCCAAGATATACATTAAGTTTTGACTTGTTGTTCAGAGGTCTTGAGATCACAACCGGAGGACAGCGTATCCATGATTATAAGATGCTGACAGAGAAGATCGCAGCAAGGGGAATGACAGAAGAAGGAATGGAACAATATCTTGCTACATTCAAACATGGAATGCCGCCACACGGAGGCCTTGGAATCGGACTGGAACGACTGACCATGCAGTTACTTGGGGAAGACAATGTAAGAGAGACAACATTGTTCCCAAGAGACTTAAGCAGACTGGAACCATAATTATGATATTGAGAGGATGAAAAAAGATGGCAAATAAAATATCAGATGAAACCATAGAATATGTTGGTATCCTTGCAAAACTGGAATTGTCCGGTCAGGAAAAAGAAGATGCCAAGGCAGATATGGAAAAAATGTTAGATTATATAGACACGTTAAATGAATTAGATACAGACGGGATTGAACCTATGTCACATGTATTTCCGGTGAACAATGTATTCCGTGAGGATGTTGTAACGAACGGGGACGGAAGTGCGGATACACTTGCCAATGCACCATTGGAAAAAGACCAGAGTTTCAAAGTACCAAAGACAATCGGATAGGAGGATAAGCGGATATGGATATGACAAGTCTTACAGCAGTAGAGCTTGGAAAAAAGATAAAAGCAAAAGAGATATCTGTAGTGGATGCCGTGAAAGCCTTCATTGCACAGATAGAAAAAGTAGAAAAAGACGTGAACAGCTTTGTAACACTTGATAAAGAAGGCACTTTAAAAAGAGCGGAAGAAGTACAGAAGCTGATTGATGATGGCACGCTGACCGGACCACTTGCCGGTGTGCCGGTAGCGATCAAGGATAACATGTGTACTAAGGGGATGCTTACGACATGCAGTTCTAAGATCCTTGGTAACTTTCATCCGATGTTCACAGCAGAGGCAGTAAAGAATCTGGAAGAAGCAGGCGCTGTGATCATAGGAAAGACGAACATGGACGAGTTTGCTATGGGAAGTACAACAGAGACATCTTATTTTGGACCGACAAAGAACCCATGGAATCTGGAGCATGTTCCGGGTGGTTCTTCCGGTGGATCATGTGCAGCAGTAGCAGCAGAAGAGACACCATACGCACTTGGATCTGATACCGGTGGATCGATTCGGCAGCCAAGTTCATTTTGTGGTGTGGTTGGAATCAAGCCGACTTACGGAACCGTATCTCGTTACGGATTGATTGCATATGGTTCTTCGCTTGATCAGATCGGACCAGTGGCAAAGGATGTTACGGACTGTGCAACGATTCTTGAGACGATTGCATCTTATGATCCAAAAGACAGTACATCTATTAAGCGTGAAAGCTATGATTTTACCAGTGCATTGGTAGATGATGTAAAGGGTATGAGAATCGGTATTCCAAAGGATTATTTTGGAGACGGCCTGGATAAGGAAGTTAAAGAAAATATTTTACAGGCAGTAAAAGTACTGGAAGAAAAAGGTGCAATTGTGGAAGAATTTGATTTAAGTCTTGTAAAATATGCAATTCCTGCATATTATGTCATCGCATCGGCAGAGGCAAGTTCGAACCTGGCACGTTTTGATGGTGTGAAGTATGGTTACCGTACGGAAGAATACGAAGGACTTCACAACATGTATAAGAAATCCCGTTCCGAAGGATTCGGACCAGAGGTAAAACGCAGAATCATGCTTGGTTCGTTCGTACTTAGTTCGGGATATTATGATGCATATTATCTGAAAGCATTGAAGACAAAAGCACTGATCAAGAAAGCATTTGACAAAGCATTTGAAAAATACGATGTGATCGTAGCTCCGGCTGCTCCGACAACAGCGCCAGAGCTTGGAAAGAGCTTAAGTGATCCGATCCAGATGTATCTTGGAGACATTTACACAATCTCTGTAAACCTTGCAGGACTTCCGGGAATTACCATTCCGGTAGGAAAAGACAGCAAAGGACTTCCGGTCGGTATGCAGCTGATCGGTAACTGCTTTGAGGAAAACAAGATCATACAGACAGCTTATACATTTGAGCAGACGAGAACGTATGAAAGACCAGAACTTGCAAAGGGGGACAGATAGTCATGACAAAACAGTATGAAACCGTCATTGGACTTGAGGTCCATGTAGAACTTGCAACAAAGACAAAGATCTTCTGCGGATGCAGTACCGCATTCGGAGGAGCACCAAATACACATACATGTCCGGTATGTACCGGTATGCCAGGTTCACTGCCTGTACTGAACAAGCAGGTTGTAGAATATGCAATGGGAATCGGACTTGCAACACACTGCGATATCACCAGAGTGTGCAAATTCGACCGTAAGAACTACTTCTATCCGGATAACCCGCAGAACTATCAGATCTCACAGCTCTATCAGCCGATCGCAAGAAATGGTTATGTAGAGATTACAGTAGGTGATACGAAGAAAAAGGTGCGTATCCATGAGATGCATATGGAAGAAGATGCCGGAAAACTGGTACATGATGAATGGGATGATACATCGCTTGTAGACTTTAACCGAAGCGGTGTACCGCTTGTAGAGATCGTATCCGAGCCGGATATGCGCTCATCCGAAGAAGTTATCGCATATCTGGAAAAATTAAGAACGATCATCCAGTATCTTGGAGCATCGGATTGTAAACTCCAGGAAGGTTCAATGAGAGCCGATGTCAACTTATCCGTAAGAGAGGTTGGCACACAGGAATTCGGAACCAGAACAGAGATGAAGAACCTGAACTCATTCAAGGCAATCGCAAGAGCTATCGAAGGAGAAAGAGAGCGTCAGATCGAGCTGATCGAAGAAGGTAAGGCTGTCGTTCAGGAGACCAGAAGATGGGATGATAACAAAGAGTCTTCGCATGCGATGCGTTCCAAAGAAGATGCGCAGGATTACAGATATTTCCCGGAACCGGATCTGGTACCGATCGTGATCGATGACGAATGGATCGATAAGATTAAAGCAAAACAGCCGGAATTCCGAGATGAAAAACTGGAACGTTACAAAAAAGAATTCGATATCCCGCAGTATGATGCAGAGATTCTTACAGAATCTAAGCACATGGCGGATATCTTTGAGAAGACAACAGCAATCTGTGGAAAACCTAAGAAAGTATCCAACTGGCTGATGGTAGAGACGATGCGTCTGTTAAAAGAACACGGTATGGAAGCTGAAGATATCAGCTTTTCACCGGAAAACCTGGCCAAATTGATTGAACTTGCTGAGGCTGGAACAGTTAATAGTTCGGTTGCAAAGGAAGTGTTCGAACAGATATTTGAAAAAGACGTAGATCCGGAAAGCTATGTTGAAGAACATGGATTAAAGACCGTGAATGATGAAGGCGCGCTGGAAGAAGTATTAAAAGAAGTAATCGCAAAGAATCCAAAAGCTATCGCTGATTACAAAGGCGGTAAAGAAAAAGCGCTTGGTGCACTGGTTGGACAGACAATGAAGGCCATGAAAGGAAAGGCAAATCCGGGAATGGTAAACCAGAAACTGCGCGAGATGTTGAAATAGACCATGGGGACAGGTACAGTGGCTTTTTATGTGTCCCAGGTGGATGAAAGTTAATAAAACAGCAGAAAAGCTGTCAGTGACAGCTCTTGAAAAGTGAAATGGGAGATTGATGAAAATCAGTCTCCTGTTTTTTTATATTCTGCTTTCTTGGAAAGTTGTCTCATGATAATATATAATTATAGAAAATGTAAGAAAGCACCGGAGGTAAGAGATATGTTTGGAAAAAAATGCAGCTTATGCGGTGGAAAGTTAAATAGTGATATGATCTGTACAGAGTGCGGATTAGACAATACCAAATCAGACAAAAATTACAGAATCAACCAGAGCGATTGTGATCATATGCCCCTGACACATGTACATGATAAAGATAACGGGAAAAATAGCATGCATGTGCCAAAAAGAAAGACGGAAAGCAATAAAAAAAGCAAAGAACGGAAGAAAATGCCAGACGACATATTTGGAGAAAACAGACCGGAAATAGATAGTTCTGCAAAATGGGGCTATCGTATGAATGGACAGGGAAGTAAAAAGAAATTTGGACAACCAGATCCGGAGAGCAGAAAAAAGAAAGGTCTGGGAATTGTAATTGGTGTAGTTATAGCAGCGGGAGTTATAAGTACATTATATGGTACATATAAAAATGAAATAAAATATATGGCGAATTATATGCTAAAAGATGCAAGATTTGAAACTCCGGAAGATCCGGCAATCAGGTATTTGTACGCAGCCCGTGAGATTCCTGAAGAAGGAGAAAATGCAGATTATGAACTTGGAACCGGACATTATATAGTAGGATTTGAAATACCGGAAGGAGTCTATACCATCACACCTGAAAGTGAAACGGATTCGCTGGATGTAGATGATTCAGAGAATCAGATATACATATATGAAGAAAACGGTGAAAAGATGAAGGATATCCGTCTCTATAAAGGTGCGGTACTTACATTAGAGTGTGAAAAAAAGATGAGATTACACACAGAAAATGCACAGGAAACAGAATCTGTAGGAATGAATGCACAGACGAATCCGCTTACGGAGACGATTACAGCGAAAGGAGAAAAGACGCTGACAGCAGGAGAGGATTTTGCACCGGGCATCTATGACATGAGCCTTGTATCAGGAGGAGATGTAAATGTTGACATTTATGATGAAGATGGGGATGAAGAAGATTACCATTGCCTGACGTCGGACGGATTATATGGAGAGACCTTCCATTACCTGGTATTACCAAAAGATGCAACAATTGAACTGGAAGAAGATACCAAAATAAAACTTGTGCCAACAGAAAAAATAGAGTCGACCGACTATCAGGGGTTTTTTGAAAAATTCTAAAGTGTGTCTGAAAAATGCTTTTTGCAAGAGATATATCACAATTTGTGGGGATGCTTTTAAATGAAGGCAAAATATTCTGTAAAGTAGAGAATGCAGAACGCAGGAATGATTTTTCAGACAGACACTGGAAGAAGGGAGTATGCATGAGTGAATTTGTGACCTTAAAAGACGTAAAAAAAATATATAAGATGGGCGAAGTAGAAATCATGGCAGCAGCCGGGATCGACTTTGAGATTAAGAAGGGTGAATTTGCAGTTGTAGTCGGACCAAGCGGGGCCGGAAAGACAACCGTACTGAATATCCTTGGCGGGATGGACACTGCATCGGAAGGACAGGTTCTGGTAGACGGGCAGGATATCGCAGGATATCCGGCAAAGCAGCTGACGGCTTACAGACGGGATGATATCGGATTTGTCTTCCAGTTCTATAACCTGATCCCGAATCTGACGGCACTGGAAAATGTAGAGCTGGCACTTCAGATATGTAAGAACCCCATGGATGCAAAAGAGGTTTTGGAAAATGTAGGACTTGGAGAAAGGCTTGATAACTTCCCGGCGCAGTTATCGGGAGGAGAACAGCAGAGAGTGTCGATTGCAAGAGCACTTGCGAAGAATCCGAAGCTGTTATTATGTGATGAACCAACAGGAGCACTTGATTATAATACAGGAAAGTCCATCTTAAAACTACTGCAGGATACATGCCGGAACAGTGGAATGACAGTCATCCTGATCACGCACAATTCGGCAATTGCGCCGATGGCAGACCGGGTAATAAAGATTAAGAACGGACGTGTGGATCAGATCATAGAGAATGCAGATCCGGTACCAGTAGAAACAATCGAATGGTAAATAATGGAGGTGACAGGAGACATGGCAAAGAAGATAACACGTAAGAATTTTTATATGGAAATCCGAAGAAGCAGGGGGCGTTTCCTGTCTATTCTCTTTATCGTAGCACTTGGCGTTGCATTCTTTTCCGGAATCCGTGCATCCGAACCTTCGATGAGGATTACAGGAGATGCATATTTTGATGAGTCGGACCTGATGGATATCAAGGCGGTCAGCACACTTGGAATCACGAAAGAAGATGTCCGGGAGGTTGGAAAAGTAAAAGGAGTCGGGAAAGCAGAAGGTGCCTACAGTGCCGATTTCCTGAATATAAAGAATAAAAAGCAATATGTACTTCATGTGATGTCGGCAATGGACGACATGAATAAGATTACGGTAAGCGAAGGACGTATGCCCCAAAAAGCGGGGGAATGTCTGGTAGATGACCAGATGAATTATGAGGTTGGAGAGACGATTAAGTTAAAGTCTGGCACAGACGATCCGGTAACAGATACATTGAAGACAGATGAACTGAAAGTTGTAGGAAAAGGAAATTCTCCGTGTTATATTTCCCTTAGCAGAGGAAGCACGACGATTGGAACCGGCACGATCAATGGATTCGTAGTAGTACAGGAAAAGACATTTGATCTGGATGTGTATACGGAAATGTATGTGCAGGTGGAAGGTGCAAAAGACCTGACTGCTTATACAGGCGCATACAAAAAGAAAGTAAAGACCGTCAAAAAGCAGATCGAAGCAATCACAGAAGAAAGAGGCAGAATACGAAAAGAAAATCTGGAAACAGAGGCAGAAGAAAAGATTGCAAAAGCACAGAAAGATCTGGACGATGGGAAAGCAGAGTCACAGCAGAAACTTGACGATGCAAACAGGCAGATCACAGACGGTGAGACGCAGCTTAATGAGGCAAAAGAAAAGATAGCCAGTGGAAAGTCTCAGATTGCATCGGCAAGACAGACCTTAGATCAGAAACAAAAGGAACTGGACCAGGCAAAGCAGACATACGAATCCGGATTAAAACAACTGGAACAGGGAAAAAAGCAGTATGAGCAGGGAAAAGCAGCCTACGATGCACAAAGTGCCGGAGCAAAGGCACAGATTCAGTCCGGAGAACAGGGACTGGCTGTGTATCGGGCTGAACTGGATAAAGGCTGGGCCGGATATCAGGAGCTTCTGAATACAATCGAAGCATTGAAGGCACAGGCAGCAGGCGCAGCCGGACAAATCGATGCACAGATTACTGAAGAAAAAGAAGAATCTGAAGCAGGCGCTGCGACAGATCAGATACAAGATGAAGAACAACAGCCAGGACAGAATGATAATGGCGGAACGGATGCCGGAAGTGGAAACGACCAAAATCAGGAGTTGTTACGAAGAATTCAGGCATTAGAACAACAGGCACAGGAAACAAAACAGACGCTGGAGGCGCAGGAGCAGGAATACCAGACGAAGAAGGCAGAACTAGAAACTGCAAAACAAAAGCTTACAAGCGGAAAAGCTGAACTTGATCAGGCAAAAGCAAAGTTAGATGCCAGTGAAGCACAGCTTGCAAAAGCAAAAGCGCAGATAACATCCGGTCAGAAACAGCTAGACGCCGGAAAAGCCGAACTGCAGACACAGGAACAGGCATTGCAAACAGGCGAAGCGGAAATTGCCGAGAACGAAGCAAAACTTGCAGATGCCAGAAAAGAATACGAGGACGGGAAGAAGACATCCGAAGAAGAAATCGCAAAAGGCGAGAAAAAACTTGCAGATGCCAGAAAGCAAATCCAGAAGATAAAGAATCCAAAATGGTATGTATATAATAGAAGCACTCTGGTCGAATATGATGGATTTGGAGAAAATGCGAACCGTATGCGGGCAATTGGAAAGGTATTCCCGGTAATGTTCTTCCTGGTTGCGGCGCTTATTAGTCTGACCGGCATGACACGTATGGTAGAAGAACAGAGAATCGAGATCGGTACGATGAAAGCACTGGGCTACGGTAACTTTTCCATTGCGTCAAAATATCTCGGCTATGCACTTCTTGCAACGGCGGGAGGCAGCGTCATCGGAGTGCTGGTTGGAGAGAAGGTTCTTCCCTTTATTATAATCTATGCCTATGAGATCATGTACCCACACATTCCAAAGATCTATGTGCCATATCATATGAGTTACGCAGTGATGGCATCAGCGGCTTCAATCGTATGTACGATGGGAGCAACACTTGCATCATGCTATAAAGAACTGGCAGCGGAACCGGCAGTGCTCATGCGTCCGCCTGCACCGAAAAAAGGAAGACGCGTATTCTTAGAACGGATCGGGTTCATCTGGAAACGGATGAATTTTACATGGAAATCAACCATCCGGAATCTGATGCGCTATAAAAAACGTTTTTTCATGACCATATTCGGAATCGGCGGCTGTATGGCACTTATGTTAGTCGGATATGGAGTGAAAGATTCCGTATATGAAATCGCAGATATCCAATACGATGAGATCCAACTGTATGACGGACACATTTTTTATAAAGATGGCGTGACAAAGACCGATAAGAAAGAATTGAAAGATTATCTGAAAAAAGATCAGGATATTCAGACATTCATGGATGCGGACATGCGCAGTGTGACAGCGTCTAAGGGAAGCAAAAAGAGAAGCGTATATCAGTGTGTTCTGGGAAATTCTAAAGATGCCGGTAAATATGTTGATTTTCATGACCGGAAGACGAAGGAATCATATAAGCTTACAGATAACGGAGTGATCGTAAGCGAAAAGACGGCAAAGCTTCTGAATGTAAAAGAAGGAGATACCATCCAGGTAAAAGCGGGAAATGAAAAAAGCGGAACGGTAAAAATTGCACATATCTGTGAGAATTATATGGGACATTACATATATTACACACCGGAATATTATAAGAAAGTATATGGAAAAGATGCAGACTACAACTGTATCATGTTCCGCACAAAAACAGGATATTCGGATGAACAGGTAAAAAAAGCAGGAGAAAAGATATTGGCGCAGGATCAGGTCTTAACGATTTCTTATCTGCATGATATCAAAGACCAGCTGGATGATATGCTGGCCAGTCTGAATCTGGTGATCATTGTTCTGATCGTTTCGGCCGGAATGCTGGCATTTGTTGTCCTTTATAACCTGAACAGCATCAACATTACGGAGCGGCAAAGAGAGCTTGCGACACTGAAAGTACTCGGTTTCTACGATATGGAAGTGGCAGAGTATGTATTTCGTGAAAATGTTCTGCTGACCCTGATCGGAGCGGTTGTGGGAATTGTATTTGGAAAGATACTGCATCAGTTTGTTATTCAGACGGTGGAAGTAGATGCTGCAATGTTCGGGCGGAATATCAATCTGCCAAGCTTTATCTACAGCTTTTTATTTACGATAGGCTTCTCGCTATTCGTAAACTGGGTGATGTATTTTAAATTAAAAAAGATCGATATGGTAGAATCGCTTAAGAGTATTGAATAATCAGACTGCAGTATATATGTAAATATCTAATCTGAAGGATAGTTGGAAAAAATGAATATAGGCTGAAGGATAAAAATTAATAATTGTTTTATAAACTTCACAGAATTATTAGCACTCTTTTTTAAAGAGTGCTAATTTTCTATTGACTTTTAAAATTTACAGTATTATCATATCTGTTAGAAAAATGAAATGCCAGATGTCAGGAAACTGTCCGCGATACAATAATCCGGGGACAGCACATATACCGGACATCATATGAATAATAAATTTAGAAGAAATAGGAGTGATTTACAATGGCAGCAAAGAAAGGTAGTTTGTCAATCAGCAGTGAAAACATTTTCCCAATTATTAAAAAATGGGTATATTCCGATCACGATATTTTCGCACGTGAATTAGTATCTAATGGATGCGATGCAATCACAAAGTTAAAGAAACTGGATATGATGGGGGAATATCAGTTACCGGATGATTACAAACCGGCAATCAAAGTAGAAGTAAATCCAGAAGAGAAAACTCTGAAATTCACAGATAACGGTCTTGGTATGACAGCCGATGAAGTAGAAGAATACAT
The DNA here is from genome assembly GCF_977044405.1 of Dorea sp. Classification (NCBI taxonomy): domain Bacteria; kingdom Bacillati; phylum Bacillota; class Clostridia; order Lachnospirales; family Lachnospiraceae; genus Dorea; species Dorea sp. The sequence goes on along the minus strand of NZ_CDRRQK010000013.1, from coordinate 18,465 downwards.
TACACAGATCGCATTTTCCGGAGCTACACAGTTCCTTGAAAAATATAAAGATAAAACAACAGAAGACGATATGATCGGACACTTTGGTCTTGGATTCTACTCAGCATTTATGGTAGCAGATGAAGTGCATATCGATACACTGTCTTACAAAGAAGGTGCAAAACCGGTACACTGGGTAAGCAATGGCGGAACAGAGTACGAGATGGAAGACGGCGACAAACAGGAAGTCGGATCTACTATGACTCTGTATCTTAATGAAGACAGCCTTGAGTTCGCTAACGAATACAGAATGAGAGAAGTACTTCAGAAATACTGTTCATTCATGCCAGTTGAGATCTTCCTTTCAAAGGCAAATGCAGAACCAGAATATGAAACTATCGATGAGGCAGACTTAAAAGATGATGATGAAGTCATCGAGCATATTCACGAAGATGCCAAGATGGAAGAAAAAGAAAATGAAAACGGCGAGAAAGAAATGGTGGAAGTAGAACCGGCCAAAGAAAAAGTAAAGATTAAAAAACGTCCGGTTTCATTAAGTGACATCCATCCACTGTGGACAAAACATCCAAATGAATGCAGCGATGAGGATTATCAGGAGTTCTACCGTAAAGTATTCATGGATTACAAAGAGCCACTGTTCTGGATCCACCTGAACATGGATTATCCATTTAACTTAAAGGGAATCCTGTACTTCCCAAGAATCAATACAGAGTATGATTCTATCGAAGGAACAATTAAGTTATATAATAACCAGGTATTTATCGCTGACAATATCAAAGAAGTTATCCCAGAGTATCTGATGGTATTAAAGGGAGTCATTGATTGTCCGGACCTGCCGCTTAATGTATCGCGTAGTGCACTGCAGAATGACGGATTTGTAAATAAAATTTCTGAATACATTTCTAAGAAAGTTGCAGATAAGCTTTCCGGAATGTGCAAGACAAAGAGAGAAGATTATGAAAAATACTGGGATAACATCAGTCCGTTTATCAAGTTTGGCTGCTTAAAAGATGAAAAATTCTGTGACAAGATGAAAGATGCAGTTCTGTTCAAGAACCTGGATCACAAATATCTGACACTGAAAGACTGTATCGAAGCAAATGGCGGAAAGGTAGAAGAACCAGAGGCTAAGACAGAGGAAGATAAAGCAGACGATCAGAATAAAGAAGATAAGACAATTATCTACTATGTAACAGATGAGATTCAGCAGAGCCAGTACATCAACATGTTCAAGAATCAGGGAATGGATGCTGTAATCCTGGGACATAATATTGATTCACCATTTATTACACAGTTAGAGCAGCGCAATCAGAACATCAAGTTCCAGAGAATCGATGCAGATGTAACAGAAGGTGCGAAAGAAGAAGTTGCTGAAGATGAAAAAGAAGCATTCCAGAAGACTTCTGACAGTCTGGTAGAGATTTTCCGCAAAGAACTTGGTAATGAAAATCTGGATGTTAAGATTGAAAAATTAAAAGATGAAAAAGTTGCTTCTATGATGACACTGTCAGAAGAGAACCGCCGTATGCAGGAAATGATGAAGATGTATGGTATGAGCGGAATGGATATGGGTACGACAAGTACGTTGATTCTGAATGCTAATCATCCGCTGGTTCAGTATGTGGTTGAGCATAAGGATAGTGAGAATACAAGTATTATCTGCAAGCAGTTATATGATCTGGCTATGCTGGCGCATAAGCCGCTTAGTCCGGAGGAGATGACAGCATTTGTGCAGAGAAGTAATGAAATAATGATGTTGCTTACGAAGTAGGTTTTTTGTGGAAGCGTAGGAGCGCGGGAGGTGTTCGCAGGCGGACGCCTGAGGCGCGGTATCCACGTTGCTCTGCGACCGTTTCGCCGGCAAACTGTAGAAGTGAAAACGCCGTGTGGCTATGGAAATGGACATAGCCGTGCGGTGTTTTTGTTTTTTAGTAGTCGCCTTCGATTTGGTTGGTTTTAAGGATGGTTTTGGCTTCCTGGTCCCAGGATTGTTCCAGGGTTTTGTCGAGGGTGAAGGTGGTAAGTGCGGTGCCGGTGGTGCAGTGCAGGGTGGTGCCGTCATAGTGGAAGTTGAGGTAGAGTCCCTGGATGTTTTCCGTGCGGTAGGCGGTAAGGCCGTGGCGGGTCAGAAAATCCGGGTATTGATCAGCCGGGAGGGCCAGTATGATCTTGAAGTTTAACGGGGTGCGTTTGCCGCGGATGATCTGGAAACAAAAGTCGCGGGCTTTTTCCCAGCGGGCGTAGGTCGCTTCTGGTTTTTCGTCGAAGAAGTCTTCTTGCAGGTAGCCGTCGAGCCTGAATTTCCCCCAGGTTGTGAATTCTGCTTCGATGAAGGAGAACTGGTCGAATGTTTCTTTTAATAACAGGTGTGACATACAGTTTTTGGCTGATAATGAATATATGGTCATAAGGAAACCTCCTAAATTTTCTATGGATTCTATCATAACATAGAATGAGTGAATAATTGACATTTAAAAAGAAAAACAGTACAATTATTTAGATATACGTATGTAACCAAAGAAAGAAGCGAAAAAAGGAGATCATTTTCGTGGACAGACAAGAACTAGAGATGAAAGATAGAGAATATGAAAGAAAAGAGCTGAAACCGTATGAAAAAGATCATATGGTTCGGACTTTTCTGCTTCTGGTGGCGATTGTGACTGTGATTGTTGCAATTGCTGTCACTATGAAGCTTACGAATCCGGATCTTGATACGAAGAAAGGGACCGGGATTCTGAAAACTATGGATGAGACAGATGTTGCATCCGTGGATAAAAGCATACAAAAGCTTGAAAAAGAAGAACGTCTGGCAGCACAGGCGGCAGATAAAATAAAACCAAGTGTAAAGTTCAAAGATGCACTGGTGATGGGAGATTCCATCACACAGGGACTCTATGAATATGGAGTGTTAAATGCGGCAAATGTACAGGCAGACCGTGGAACTGGTGTGACAGATAACAGCAATAAAAAGTTAAGGGCACATATCGATAAAGCAAAGAAGATGAAGCCGTCTACCATATTTTTATGTTATGGTATGAATGACTTAGAGGCGCAGAATGGAGATGCACAGGGATTTGTAAAAGCATATAAGCCTGTGATCGAAGAACTGAAAAAAGCACTTCCGGATACGGATATCTATGTAAACAGTGTTCTGCCGACTTCGCAGGCAGCAGTTAAGAATAAGCCGGTATATAGAAAAGTCCCAGAGTTTAACAAGGCGTTGAAAGCATTGTGCAAGCAGGAAAAAGTAGGATTTATTGATAATACGGACCTTGTAGAACAGCAGTTTTATGCAAGTGACGGCGTTCATATGTCACCATCCTATTATAAGAAATGGGTCTATAATATGGCAGAGGAAGCAGGATTATAATGAAAAATGGAAAGATAGATCTTATTAATATTTTGAAATATCTGATGGTACTGGTACTGGTCATGTATGTAGTATTTCTGATTTCAAGAGAAGGCAGCAGCGATGTGCCGGTAGATACCATTGAAAAGAATATTACAAAAGTTATGAAGACGAAAGGCATGTCCAAAGGAAGTGCACAGGATCTGAAAAAATACTACGGATTAAATGCCAATGATTATGATGGCGTAATGCTGTATATTCCAAATGATGTCATGAGTGTTAATGAAGTGCTGGTTGTAAAAGTAAAAGACGAAAGCCAGATAGAAGATATCGAAAAAGCAGTCCAGACACGTCTGGATACGCAAAAGAAGAGCTTTGAAGGATATGGGGTAGAACAGACAAAACTACTTCGTTCAGCAGTTGTGGAATCCAAAGGTTCCTATACAATCCTTGTGGTTTCAAAAGATGCGGACAAGATTGATGAGGCATTTAGAAAAAGTATTCGATAATTAAAGGAATTAGAGAAATGTTATTTAGCAGTATTGTATTCTTATTTACGTTTTTGCCAGTTGTGCTGATATTATATTATGTTTTGCCGGCGGCATGTAGAAATCCAGTGTTGTTACTGGCAAGCCTTGTGTTTTATGCGTGGGGAGAGCCGGTATACATTTTCCTGATGATATTGTCTATATTATTTAACTATATCAGCGGACTGGACATTGCAAGAAATCTGGAAAACAAAAAAAAGGCGAAGAGGAGCCTTGTATTTAATATTATTGTTAATATTGCGATTCTTGGATTCTTCAAGTATGAAGGATTCGTGCTGGATACGATCAACCACGTATTTCCGGTGCATATCAAATATCATGCACTGGCACTGCCGATCGGAATATCGTTCTATACCTTCCAGATCATGTCTTATATCATAGATGTGTATCGTGGAAAAGTGAAGGTACAGAAGAATCTGCTTAATTTTGCATTATATGTAACGATGTTCCCACAATTGATCGCAGGCCCGATCGTACAGTATGCAGATATTGATGAACAGCTTACACACAGACGGCATTCCATTGGAAAATTCGGTGACGGATGCATGTTCTTTATAAGAGGACTTGCGAAAAAAGTACTTTTAGCTAATACATCTGGCATGATATTTACAGAAGTAACCGGACTTTCAAAAGGAAATGTATCCGTACTGACGGCGTGGCTTGGGGCATTTGCCTATATGTTCCAGATTTATTTTGACTTTAGTGGATATTCGGATATGGCGATCGGACTTGGAAAAATGTTCGGATTTGAGCTGTGTGTGAACTTTAATTATCCGTATGTGTCAAAAAGCATTACAGAATTCTGGAGAAGATGGCACATTTCCCTTAGCAGCTGGTTCAGGGATTATGTATATATTCCGCTTGGTGGAAACCGGGTATCGGCAGCAAGACACATTTTCAATCTGCTGGTAGTGTGGTTACTGACCGGACTCTGGCACGGAGCTGCATGGAATTTTGTGGTGTGGGGATTATATTATGGTGTCATACTGATTATTGAAAAATATCTGCTGGCACCGGTTCTGGAAAAAATTCCGGGAATATTTAGTCATATTTACAGTATATTTTTGATTGTGATTGGATGGGTATTGTTCTTCAGTTCATCACTTGGACAGGCTCTTGAATATATGAAAGTAATGTTTGGTGTGGGAGCACATGGCATTGTGGATCAGGAAAGTCTGTATCTGCTTACAACCAATCTGGTATTGTGGCTGATGCTGGCGATTGGTTCAACAAGATATGTGCATGTCAGATATGAGCACCGGATGAGGTCCAGAAGATGGAATACAACGATGATAAATGGGGTTGTATACGTGATTTTATTTGTGGTCAGCATCGCATATCTGGTGACGGAAACGTATAATCCGTTCTTGTATTTCAGATTTTAGAGGCCACGATGGAAGAGCTAAGGAATGAGAGAATAAGAAATAATCTCTCAAGGGAAGAGAGATTACGAAGAAAGAGAAAGAGAGAGAGAAGAAGACAATTGCAAAGAAATAAATTTATAGCGCTGGTATTTCTGTTAATGCTTGGAATCATCTGTGTTGTGAATGTGGCAACTGGCGACAGAAAGTTCTCTGAAAAAGAAAACCGGGCATTGGAACAACGGCCACAACTGACACTTTCGGGAATTGAAAGTGGAAGATGGATGGAACAGTATGAATCATATGTGTCAGATCAGTTCACGGGAAGAGATTTCTGGGTATCGTTAAAGAGTAATCTGGACCTTCTTTCCGGAAAATGTAAGTCCAATGGCGTATTCAAAGGAAAAGACCATTATCTGCTGGAGGACATTGCAACACCGGATGAAACACAGATGAATGCGAATCTGACAGCAATGAAAGAATTTCAGCAAACGTATAAGGATATTCCGATGTACATGATGCTGGTGCCGGATGCAGCGAATATCCAGGCAGACAAACTTCCGAAACATGCAGTGACAGAAGATCAGAACCAGCAGTTTACACAGATTAAAGATACACTTGGTGATTCTTTTCAGTGGATCAATGTGACAGATGCTTTGAACAAGCATAAGTCGGAAGATTTGTATTACCGTACCGATCATCACTGGACGACACTGGGTGCTTATTATGGATATCAGGAACTGGCAGCTTCCATGAAGCTTGATACAGGTAAGCAGCAGGAATTAAAGCCTTATGCAGTAACGACGGAATTCAATGGAACACTTTCGTCCACCAGCGGCTATGAGACCAGCTACGAAGAGCCGATTTATATCTATGCACCGGATGATCTTGAAAAGGCAACACAAGTAGTGGTAAATAATGTAAATGAAAAGAAAAAGACAGGAACACTTTATGATACATCAAAATTAAAAGGCAAAGATAAATATGCTCTGTTCCTGGGTGGCAATTATCCGATGTTAGATATCAGGACGACGGCTGATTCTACGGACAGACTTCTGATCTTTAAGGATTCGTATGCGAACAGCCTGATTCCGTTCCTGACGGATTATTACAGGGAGATCATAGTGATCGATCCAAGATATTATTATGATAATATTAAGGATGTTATGGAAGAGAATAAGATTACAAGTGTACTTTTCCTGTATAATGGTAATACTTTTGTAAAAGATAACAGCATCAGTGGAGTGTTACAGAATGATTAGACTGAATAAATATCTAAGTGATGCCGGCGTATGTTCAAGAAGAGAAGCAGACCGGCTGATTGAAAAAGGAATGGTAACCGTGGACGGACAGCCTGCGGTTCCCGGAATGAAAGTAGATGACGGACAAGAAGTCCGTGTAGGGAAAAAAACTATAAAAAGTAAGACAAAGAAAACGGTCCTGGCGGTTTACAAACCTGCTGGGATTGTTTGCACAGAAGATAAAAGAGAGAAAAAGAATATTATCCGTTATCTAAATTATCCGGTCCGCATCACCTATGCAGGCAGGCTTGATAAAGATTCGGAAGGTCTTCTGATCATGACCAATGACGGGGATCTGATCAACGGTATGATGCGTGCAAGATTCGCTCATGAGAAAGAATATAAAGTAACCGTACAAAAAGAAATCACTCCGGAATTTATCGAAAAGATGAGCAGAGGAGTACATATCAAAGATAAAGAGAAGAACCTGGATGCGGTAACAAGACCGTGTACAGTAAAGAAAATTGGAAAATATACATTTTCCATTATACTGACACAGGGACTGAACAGGCAGATCCGGAGGATGTGTGAAGCACTTGGATATAAAGTGACGAATCTGAAGCGCATCCGGATCATGAACATAGAACTTGGGAATCTAAAACCTGGACAGGTAAGAGAATTAACAGAACAGGAGTTAAAGGAATTATATGGGACAGTCAAAGAACGAGAGAATGCAGGAACTGGTAGACATCTTAAATAAAGCCTCCAGGGCATACTACCAGGAAGCGCAGGAAATCATGAGCAACTATGAATATGATCAGATGTACGATGAACTTCAGAGCCTGGAAAAAGAACTGGGAATCACATTGTCCAACAGCCCGACTGTAAATGTAGGATACGAAGTAGTCAGCGAACTTCCAAAAGAAAGACATGAAAGCCCAATGCTTTCCCTTGACAAGACCAAGGAAGTGGAAGAACTTAAGAATTTCGTGGGTGACCAGAAAGCGCTGATGTCATGGAAGATGGATGGACTTACGATTGTACTGACTTACCGTGATGGAAAGCTTTATAAGGCCGTTACACGGGGAAATGGAGAAGTTGGAGAAGTCGTAACCAATAATGCGAAAGTATTTAAGAATGTGCCGGTTCAGATTGCATACACCGGGGAACTGATCCTGCGTGGAGAAGCGGTTATCGGCTATCATGATTTTGAGAAGATCAATGAAGAGATCGAAGACGTAGATGCCAAATATAAGAACCCGAGAAACTTATGCAGCGGTTCGGTCAGACAGTTGAATAACCAGATTACGGCAAAGAGAAATGTCATGTTCTATGCATTTACACTGGTGCAGGCAGACGGTGTGGATTTTATGAATTCCAGGGCCTGCCAGATGGAATGGCTGAGATCACAGGGATTTACAACGGTGGAATATCATATGGTAACGAGAGATACGGTAGAAGCAGAGGTTGCTAAATTTTCGTCTAAGATTAGTGAAAATGATTTTCCGTCAGATGGACTTGTGCTAACATATGATGATATAGCGTACGGACGTTCACTTGGAAGAACGGCAAAATTCCCGAGAGATTCCTTTGCATTCAAATGGCAGGATGAGATTAAGGAGACAACACTTCTTGAGATTGAGTGGAGTCCGTCAAGAACAGGGCTGATCAATCCAGTTGCAATATTTGAGCCGGTAGAACTGGAAGGAACGACGGTCAGCCGTGCAAGTGTCCATAATATCAGTATTATGGAAGAACTGGAACTGGGAGTCGGAGATAAGATTGAAGTATATAAGGCGAATATGATCATTCCGCAGATTGCAAAGAACCTGACCAGAAGCGGAGTAAGAGATATACCGCAGCATTGTCCGGTCTGTCATGGAGAGACAAAAGTCAGCCAGGTCGGGAATGCAAAAGCATTATACTGTATGAATCCGGAGTGTCAGGCAAAGCATGTGAAGTCCTTTGCACTCTTTGTAAGCAGAGATGCATTGAACATAGAAGGATTGTCAGAAGCGACACTGGAAAAATTCATTTCCAGAGGATATATCCATACATTTGCAGATATCTTCCATCTGGACCGGTATAAAGATGAGATCCAGGACATGGAAGGATTTGGCGAAAAATCTTATAAAAAACTGATGGATAGTGTGGAAAAGGCAAGAACTACAACGCTTCCAAGAGTCGTCTATTCTCTTGGAATTGCAGGAATTGGTCTTGCCAATGCAAAAGTTATTTGCAGAGAGCTTGGATATGATGTAGAATCTCTACTGAAAGCATCAGAAGAAGAGTTAAATGAGATCCAGGGAGTCGGGGAAGTTCTAGCAAAGGCATTCGTCGGATACTTCGCAGATGAGAAGCATGTGGAGAATTTCAGACGTCTGCTTGACGAACTGACCATTCCAAAAGAAGAGATGACAAAGACACAGATCTTTGCAGGTGTGAACTTTGTAATTACCGGAAGCGTGACACATTTTGCCAACAGAGGAGAGGTCAAAGAGCTAATTGAAAGCCTTGGCGGAAAAGTTACAGGATCGGTAACATCCAAGACAAACTATCTGATCAATAACGATGTGACAAGCACATCATCTAAGAATAAAAAGGCAAATGAGCTGGGAATACCGATTATATCAGAAGAGACATTTCTGGAGCTGGTGAACCAGGAGGATGCATAAGACATACAAGAAAAAGAGTGAAATATACGACAGAACAGTAGAAGGAGAGAATAATGACAAACCAGGATGATAACAATCAGGAGATTGAAAAAGTAGAAGATGTAGAAGTAGAGACAACAACACATACATCTGATACGAATAATAAAAAACAAAATGATGATGACGGATACGAAAAAGTCTGCTTTATCTGCAGACGTCCGGAGAGTGTTGCCGGTAAGATGATCGAGCTTCCGAACCGTATCTGTGTATGCAATGACTGTATGCAAAAGAGCTTTGATGCTATGTCAAACGGACCAATCGACTACAGCCAGCTTATGAATATTCCGGGAGTACAGGTGTTCAATATGGCTGACATGGAACAGAGCATTCCAAAACAGCAGAAGATCAAAAAGAAAAAAGAAGGCGAAGAATATAAGCCATTAGTAGATATCAAGAACCTTCCGGCGCCACATAAGATCAAGGCCAAATTAGACGAGTATGTAGTCGGACAGGAATATGCGAAGAAAGTAATGTCCGTAGCGGTATATAATCACTATAAACGTGTCGCTACCGATTCGATGGATGATATCGAGATCGAAAAATCCAATATGCTGATGATCGGACCTACAGGTTCCGGTAAGACATATCTGGTTAAGACGCTTGCAAGAATCCTTGATGTACCGCTTGCAATCACGGATGCGACCTCTCTTACAGAGGCCGGATATATCGGAGATGATATCGAAAGCGTAGTATCAAAGCTTCTGGCGGCAGCAGATAACGATGTAGAAAAGGCAGAACAGGGAATCATCTTCATCGATGAGATTGATAAGATTGCTAAGAAGAAGAACTCAAGCCAGAGAGATGTAAGCGGGGAATCCGTACAGCAGGGAATGTTAAAACTTCTGGAAGGAAGCGACGTAGAAGTGCCTGTCGGAGCAACAAGCAAGAATGCCATGGTACCACTTACAACTGTCAATACAAGAAATATCCTGTTCATCTGCGGAGGTGCATTCCCGGATCTGGAAGGAATCATCAAAGAGCGTCTGACAAAGCAGGCAGCAATTGGTTTTGGAGCAGATCTGAGAGATAAATATAATAATGACAAAGAAATCCTTAAGAAAGTAACAACCGAGGATCTGCGGGCATTTGGTATGATACCGGAGTTTTTAGGGCGTCTGCCGATCGTATTTACCTTACAGGGAATGAATGAGGACATGCTGGTAGAAATCTTAAAAGAGCCTAAGAATGCAATCCTGAAGCAGTACCAGAAGCTTCTGGCACTGGATGAAGTAAAACTGGAATTTGACGAAGGCGCACTGCATGCGATTGCAAAGAGGGCAATGAAAAAAGATACAGGAGCAAGAGCACTTCGTGCGATTATCGAGGACTTTATGCTGGATATCATGTACGAGATCCCAAAAGATGACAATATCGGAGAGGTTGTAATCACAAAAGAATATATCGAAGGAACCGGTGGACCGGTAATTATGTTGAGAGGTCAGGAAGTACCAAGACTTCAATAATACATTTTACATATAGTTTTATAACTTAACATTTTTACTTGGAGAAGAATGGAGGAAAGATAGCGATGGGGGAAATATCAGCTATTCCAATCTGGCTCTGCATACCATTTGCAGGGCTGTTGCTGAGTATTGCCGTAATGCCGCTGATCAAGCCTGAATGGTGGGAAAAACACCAGCCGCTTGCAGTTACAGTATGGTCAATACTGTTTATCATTCCATTTACGGCGAAATATGGAATGTTTTCGATGGCAGAGACCGTCCTCGAATGTGTGGTAAATGATTATCTGACATTTATCGTCCTGTTATTTGGATTATTCTGTGTAGCAGGTAACATTACGATTGAGGGGGAATTTGCCGGATCACCGAGAATCAATACAGCATTGTTTGTCATGGGAACACTGCTTTCAAGTGTGATCGGTACAACGGGGTCCAGTATGCTTCTGGTCCGTCCTTTTATCAAGATGAATTCATGGAGAAAGAGAAAGAGTCATATTATGATCTTCTTTATTTTCCTGATTTCGAACATGGGAGGATGTCTGACACCAATTGGAGATCCGCCGCTTCTGATGGGATTTATGCGTGGAGTACCATTTTTCTGGAGTATGAAATTATTCCGTATTCTGCTCTTTAATATGGTGATTCTACTGGTAGTATTTTATTTCCTGGACAGAAGAGCTTACAGAAAAGATATTGCAGAAGGAAGAAAACCGGATATCAGAGAACCGGGAACACATTTTAAGATCGTAGGACTGCATAACTTAATCTATGTAGCAATGATCGTTGGTGCGGTTATCTTAAGCGGAACACTTCCGAACATGGCAGCATTCCAGAATGCAGATGGAACAGTAAAAGGAATCCATATTCTTGGAGAGGTAACACTTGGATTCCCGTCTGTTATTGAGATTGTGATCATACTTCTGGCAGCACTGTTATCATTTAAAACAACAAAGGAAGAAGTACGTATCCGTAACCACTTTACCTGGGGAGCTATCCAGGAAGTTGCAGTTCTTTTTATCGGAATCTTTATTACGATGCAGCCTGCACTTATGATTCTGAAGGCAAATGGAGCAGAACTTGGAATCAATAAGCCATTTGAGATGTTCTGGGCAACCGGAGCACTTTCAAGCTTTCTTGATAATACACCGACCTATCTGGTATTCCTTACAACGGCCGGAGCACTTGGCTTTAAGAGCGGTGTTGCGACAACACTTGGTACGGTTCCGGTTAAGATGCTGGAAGCAATCTCGTGTGGAGCTGTGTTCATGGGAGCCAATACATATATTGGAAATGCACCGAACTTCATGGTAAAATCCATGTCTGACGAAAACGGTGTGCGTATGCCGTCGTTCTTTGGATATATGGCATGGTCACTGACATTCCTGATACCGGTATTTATTATCGATATGCTGGTATTCTTTTTATAGAGGGAGGTGCGGAACATGCAGGAAAGTAAGAACAAATATTATGACATTGCAGAACAGATCTATGATCTGGATGGAGAAGTCTATGAATGTGTAGGATCTTCTCTTGGACGTACCTTTACAGGGGATAAGCGTAGTTGTGTGGAGAGTCTTGTTAATTTGATGAGAACGAAACCACAGGGACATCTTCTTAGAAGTGAGCTGGCGTTGATCAGTAATATGGCACGTACTATCCGTAAGGATGAAGACCGTTCCAGACTGATGAAAAGATATGATGATATATTAAAAGAAATCGCTGCACTGCCAACAGGCTTTGGTAAGGTTGAAATTCTTGATGAAAACAGGGCAAAATTAAATACAGCAAACTTGCGTCAGAAGTTTTCAAAAGACGATCATCTGATCATATGTATCGGACGAACACATGGAAGTGCGGGAAATGACATCGGGTTTGCGCTGGCAGATGCACTTCGTATTAATTACTACGATGCAGAGATTTTTAATGAAGTACTCAGACGTCTGGATGCAGAAAAGGATTCTGTAGTAGATGTGGCAGATCTTGGAACCAATCAGATTGAGAACAAATACCAGGGATCAGGAAGAACTCTTAAAGAGCGTCTGAAAGATTTTGACCGCTATCATGGACTGACAAAAGAAGATGCAATCTTCTTTAATCAGAGCGACCTGATCTGTAAGATGGCAAGAGAAGAAGACTTTATTGTAATGGGAAGATGTGCAGATGTGATACTGGCCAATAACCATATCCCACACATCAGTATCTTCATTACAGCACCATTTGAACAGCGTGTACACCGTGTCATGGAGGTCAATGATCTGGATCATAAAAAGGCAGTACGCCTGCTTAAGAAAATTGACAGGCAGCATGCAAAATATTATAACTATTATACAGGACAAAAATGGGGCGATGCCATGAACTATGATATCTGCTTCAACAGTGCAAGCTATGGTATCGAAGAGTCTGTTGATATTATCGAACGTATGCTGAATCATCCGGCGAACGGTTAGAAGCTTTATACGTTCGGAAGAAGCTGTTGGTGACAGATTCTGTAAATAGTAAAAAAGATTAATGAAATATAAGGGACCTTTCATATACATGAATAAATGTATTTGAAAGGTCTTTTTTCTATGGCTGATAATTGCAGGGAAAAAATATTGTCGCAGGATTACTGGGATTTTATCATCCCATTATATAGAGACGAGGAACTTCAGGAAGTAGATTCTGAAAATGTGTGTATACAGGAGATGGATTTTGGATATAAAAGTGTGTCTGTCAACCGTAGTATACTGGCAGATCTATCCATCCGGCAGTATTGGTACAGTGCGATTCCAAAATGTTATGCGCTTTTAGACCTGCAGCCTCTGGATGTGGCAGGCATCATTACACTTCAGAATTATCCGACACTTCAACTAATGGGAGAAGGTATTATGATAGGATTCCTGGATACGGGAATAGATTATCAGAACAAAGTCTTCCGAAATCTGGACGGGACGACAAGGATCGCAGGGATCTGGGATCAGACAATTCAGGAAGGAGCATCACCGGAAGGCCTGGAATACGGAACAGAATATACAGAAGATATGCTTAATCGGGCACTTAAGGAAGAAGAACCTTTAAAGAGTGTTCCTACAAAAGATGAGGATGGACATGGAACCTATGTGGCAAGTGTGGCTGCAGGAGGTGCAGATTATAATAACAGATTTACCGGGGCGGCACCCGAAGCTGCCATTGCCATGGTAAAGCTAAAACCGGCGAAGGCTTACCTGAAAGAATTCTTTGCGATAAAAGAAGAGGCGGTGTGTTATCAGGAAAATGATATTATGCTTGGCCTTAAGTATCTGAACGGACTGGCAAGAAAGAAGAAGATGCCGCTTGTACTCTGTGTAGCGCTTGGAACCAGTTTTGGAGGACATAACGGAGAATCGATGCTTGCAAATATACTGGATATCTATTCGACGGTGAGAAACCGGTGTGTAGTCGCAGGAACTGGGAATGAAGCGGCGCAGAGACATCACTATTTTCACCGTTTTACGGAGAATGAAAACAGCAGGAATGTAGAGATACGTGTAGGAAGTGGTGTGCGTGCATTTGTAACGGAATTATGGAGCAGGCTTCCGGATATTGTTACAGTATCCGTGGTATCACCGTCTGGAGAGCGGACAGGGATGATCCCGCTCCGGCTTGGATATCTGTTCGAATTCCGGTTTGCATTTGAACGGACGGTAATTACAGTGGAATACAGGCTTTTGCAGGAGAATAATGATGCCCAGCTGGTGTTCTTAAGATTCCGGGATACAGTGCCCGGAATCTGGCGGATAGAGGTATCACCGGCATTGCAGGAGCAGGGGGAATTTCATATGTGGCTTCCGATGGAAGAGTTCCTGGAAGGGGAGGTATATTTTCTGGAATCCAATCCAGATACGACATTGACGGAGCCGGCCGGAGGAAGGAATCTTATGTCTGTGGCATATTATAACAGTCAGGAGAATGGAGTTGATATTCACTCGGGCAGGGGGTATACTAGAGATGGAATGATCAAACCGGATTATGCGGCACCGGGAGTGGCGGTTACAGGTGCAGTACCTGGCGGGGGCTTTCGTAACCGTAGTGGTTCCAGTGCTGGAACAGCAATCGCAGCAGGCGGATGTGCCTTACTCATGAGATGGATCAGCGACCAGCCGGGAGCAAGAGGAGCAAGTGCAAGCCAGGTCAGAAACATTATCGTAATGGGGACAGGAACACTTCCGAATGAAGAGTATCCGACGACAGAATGGGGATATGGTACGATGAATCTATATCGTTCGTTAGATATCCTGCGGCAATTGTAAATCGAAAAGATAAAGGAGAGAATAGCAATGGCAGATTTTTTTGAAGAATTAGGAAAAAGAGTTTCAGATGTTGCAAGCGACATTACAAAAAAGACAGGAGACACATTAGAAATCCAGAAGATTAAAAGCAATGTCCGTTCCTTAAAAAGAGCAAATGAAAGAGACCTTGCAGATATCGGACGTATGGTATATGAAAAATTCCAGAGTGGTGAAGTATCGGATATGGATTATGTAACACTCTGTGAGGAGATTGAAAAAAGAGACGAAGAGATTGAAAAACAGGAAGAAGAGATCGTAAAGATCCAGGGAGAAATCTAGAATGCAGACACGCATGCTTGGTGCAATCGGAACACTGTTTGGCGTAGATATGGCTGTAAAACAGTATATTGAAGAGAATATCGAAGATACCGATGAAAAAAGCTTCTGTGGAAGCAGGATTGTAATCCGGAAAATCTATAATAAGGGATTTGCACTTAGCTCAATGGAAGATGAACCGGAGAAAGTAAAACAGGTATCGATATGGACGACAATCGCAATCTTCATTATGACGGCTCTTGAATCGTTCCGGGATGGGCATAGATTCCGGAAACTTGCGCTGGTATTATTAAGCGCCGGTGCGGCAAGCAATACGTATGACAGGGTGGTCAGAGGAAAGGTCATCGACTATATTGGCTACAGGTCACCGGAAAGAGCAAAGAGCCAGAGTGATTCCGGAAGCAGAAGAATGATTCAAAAAGGGAAAGACTTTCTGGAAAATATTACTGCAAATCTGGCTGATATCTATATATTTCTGGGTGCGATGATTATCTGGATCAGAAAGCTGTTCAGAAAATAGAGGGGATTTTTTCAGTGAAAGACGACCTGAATTTGGAATGAACTAACAATTAGAAAAACAAAATAATAAAAAACCTGCGCAATAGAGTGTAATGAAAAGCATTGCTTTATTTATTAGACTCTATTGCGCAGGTTTTTTGTAGCATAGTATGCAAGAGAAACTGCCGGCGGCAACTTCTCTGTAGATAAAAAAGGGTATGAAAAAAGCGGGTGATGGGAATCGAACCCACGTATCCAGCTTGGAAGGCTGGTGTTCTACCATTGAACTACACCCGCATGTTTTATAAAATTGAATCGGGGTGACAGGATTCGAACCTGCGACCTCCTGGTCCCAAACCAGGCGCTCTAGCCAAGCTGAGCCACACCCCGTTCTGTTGTGTTTTTTTGTCTCTCGTGAAGACAAGAGTTATAATATCACGGTTATAGATAAAATGCAAGCATAAATTGAAAAAAATTATAAAAAAATTTCGAACGATCTGGAAAAATGGAAAAACGACAACAAAAGACGCAAATTTAGGAAAAAGTTAAGTTGTAAGGATAAGAATGCTGTTGTATAATGAAAAACGATGCTAAGGTTCACAGGTAGTGCATGTGAACCTTAGCAAACCGATGTAAAAGAGAATAAATGTTGTATGTAAATGTTATAGAAGAACCTTCAGAAGAGGATCAGAAAGGAAAATCAGATCAAGAGATGAAAGAGACCAATATAACAGATGAAGCAGAAAAAGATAAGATAGCGACGCATGTAAAAGCACATGCGAAAAAAGCACGAAAAAAACAACTCATCAAGCATGTAACAGTAGTTGTTATACTGGCAGCAGTCATTACTGCTGCTTTTACTGGTTATTATATGCATCAGGAACAGATTAATGCAAAAAAAAGTGCAGAAGCACAAAAAGAAGAGCAGCTAAAAGAAACCGAAGTAAGTAAGATGACTCCGGAGACAGAAGCGCAGAAAATTGCCAGAATCAAAAAGAAAGCACAGAAGCATGGCTATCCGAAGGGTGTGATAGAGCTGCTGGATAAGAATGCAGAGACGGTTGACTTTGTGGCAGACTATGAGCAGAAGAAAGACAATCCTGTTGCAGACACAATTGGCGTTGATCTGTCGCAAGGCGGTATCCCGGAATTATTACAATGGGACGAAAGATGGGGCTATGCACCATATGGATCAAGTATGGTAGCTGTCAGTGGATGCGGCCCGACCTGTATGGCGATGGTAGCAGCAGGTCTTAATCAGGACGAGACGATCACACCGGCAAAAGTAGCAGCATATGGAACCCAGCACGGATACGTAGATGCGAATAATGACACATACTGGAAGTTTATGAATGAGGCAGGGGCGAACTGGAACTTAAAGAGCCAGTCATGCCTGTTGAATGAAGAACAGTTAAGCAAGGAGCTTTCACAGGGACATCCGGTTATCTGCAGTATGGGACCTGGGGACTTTACGAAAGAAGGTCACTTTATCGTAATGACAGGATATGAGAATGGCAATATAAAGATCAATGATCCATTTAGTATCAAAAATACCAATGCAACCTGGACTTATGCACAGATTAAGGATCAGGTGAAAGCAATGTGGGTATTTACAAAAAAATAGATGAAAAAAGCGAAGATGCGATTTTTGAAAAATGTAGAATGTCATATAGAGATGAAAACGAAGATATGGATAAAAAAAACAAAAGTCATATAGAGAAAATATATATTTAGGATGAGAGAAGTTGAGTAGATTTGGACAATATTATTGTATCATTTAACGTAATTGCACCGGTATTCTTTCTGATGGTGCTTGGATATCTGTTGGTCAATTATACATCGCTGGCAGACAGACAGCTCACTAAACAGGCGAATGCAATCGTATTCAAGATATTTCTGCCATGTATGTTATTTTATAATGTATATCAGAGTGATATAGGGGCAGAGATACAAAGCAGGATCAAATTGTGTATATGGGCAGCAGGCGGATTGATTATTTTATTCATACTGCTGTGCCTGATTGTTCCGAAAGTAGTAAAGCAGGAAAATCAGCAGGGAGTCGTGATCCAGGGGATTTTTCGCAGTAATTACGTAATCTTTGGAGTGGCGGTTGTACAGAATATGTATGGCTCTAAAAGCACCACAACAGCAGCTATTTTAAGTGCGATTCTGGTACCAATGTATAATTTCCTTGCAGTAGTTGCACTTTCTATATTCGGCGAAAAGAGGGAGACGGACTGGAAGAAGATTATTATGGATATTATAAAGAATCCACTGATTCTTTCTTCCATGCTTGGAGTCGTGTTCTCACTTCTTGGAATCAGGCTTCCGACGGCTGTGGATACAACGGTACAGGACCTGGCGAAATTATCAACGCCGATTGCGTTCATGATTCTGGGCGGGGACCTGGATTTTTCTAAGGTAAAAGGCAATATGAAGCTGTCATCGGTTGTATTGACGATTAAGCTGGTTATCCTGCCGCTAATCATGATACCGATGGTCGTAATGATGGGATACAAAGATGCGGATCTCTTATCAGCACTTCTGGCATATCAGACACCGGTCGCAGTATCCAGCTATATCATGGCACAGCAGGCAGGGGCGGATGGACAGCTTGCCGGGCAGCTGGTGGTATTTTCTTCGGTACTTTCGATCTTTACGTTGTTTGTGACGATATTTATACTTCGGATGATGGGGATGCTGGCGTAAGG